>NZ_JBQQCB010000069.1:0-57780 GCF_052246675.1 Nonomuraea sp. KM90
CTCGCCCCGTGCTAGCGCGTAGACGTAGAGCAGCCCGTTGATCCCCGTCGTGATCGACCCGACCTCGAAGTCCCCCGCCATCGGGGCGCCACGGCTCGCCACGGGCATCCCCGAAGACGTGACCGGGGCGACGGCGGCCACGGGGTGGCGGGCGGGGTCGAGCACCTCGTTCAGCTTCGCCGCGAGCCGATCGTCACCGTACGTCCCCGGCGTCATGCGCCGCGCCTCTTCCATAGAGGTCAACCTAGCTTGACCAAGGGCCGTCCGCGCGGGAGCGGATCCGGTCCCGGAGGCCCGGCGGTCAGAAGCGGCGGCACTGGCCTTCCTTGTCGCCGCGCACGGAGTTCCCGCCGCCGGTGACCTTCGAGCGGTTGTCCGCGCACTCCAGGTCGCCCTTGACCGCGTTGCGGTGGACCCGCAGGCCCCGGCGGTTGTCCTTGAGCTGGATGTCGCCGTCCACCCGGTTGCCGTCGACGCGTACGTGGCGGCGGTTGCCCTCGATCTGGATGTCGCCGTCGACCCGGGTCGAGGTCACCGTGACGCTGCCGCCGTCCTTCACCTGGATGTTGCCGTCCACCTTCGAGCCGCTGGTGACGGAGACCGCGCGGGCGCCCTCCGCCTGGATGTCGCCGGCGACCCGGACGCCGCGCGCCACGAGGCCGGCCCCGTCGCCGACCTTGACGTTGCCGCTCACCCGGGTGCCGAGGAGGGTGCAGGTGGCGCCGTCGGGCACGCGTACGTCGTCGACGCCGGTGGCGCGGATCGTGCCGGCGCAGGTGCGCGTGTCGGCCGCGGCCGGTGTGGCCAGGGTGAGGCCGCCGAGGACGGTGCCGAGGACGGTGCCCAGGACGGCGCCGGCCACGGTCAGTCCGATCTTGTTCATGTCATTCCCCTCGTCAGTCCCGGTGCGGGCCGCCCGCCCGGTCATGAGAAGGCTCTCGATCGGCCGTGGCTCCCACGTGAGAGGGACATGAGGGATTTCTCATGAAAGATCAGGACATCTTCCACGGCGTCGGCGAAGATCCGGTGAGTCGTCCGGCCCCGTCCGGGTAGCGGAGCCCCTCGTGAGCCAGAACGTGACCGAGAAGCTGATCGCCGCGCACCTGACCAGGGGCGAGATGCGGGCGGGCGAGGAGATCGGGCTGCGGATCGACCAGGCGCTGATCCAGGACGCCACCGGCACGATGGTGATGCTCGAACTGGAGGCCCTCGCCCTGGACCGGGTACGCACCGAGACGGCGGTCCAGTACGTCGACCACAACCTCCTGCAGACCGACGAGCGCAACATGGCCGACCACGTGTTCCTCCGCTCGGCCTGCCGGCGGTTCGGGATCTGGCACTCGCGCCCGGGCAACGGCGTGTCCCATCCCACCCACATGCAGCACTTCGGCGTACCCGGCAAGACGCTGGCCGGCTCCGACTCGCACACCTGCGCCGCCGGCTCGCTCGGCATGCTGGCCATCGGCGTGGGCGGGCTCGAGGTGGCCATGGCCATGGCCGGGGAGCCGCTGTTCGTCACGATGCCCGAGGTCTGGGGCGTGCGGCTCACCGGCGAGCTGCCGCCGTGGGTGAGCGCCAAGGACGTGATCCTGGAGATGTTGCGGCGGCACGGCGTACGGGGCGGCGTGCAACGCGTCATCGAATACCACGGACCCGCGCTCGCCACGCTGACCGCGATGGACCGGCACGTCATCGCCAACATGGGCGCCGAGCTGGGCGCGACCACCACGGTCTTCCCCTCCGACGAGCGGGTGCTGGAGTTCCTGCGGGCCCAGGGCCGGGCCGGCGACTTCACCGAATGCGTGGCCGATCCCGGCGCCGGCTACGACGTGCACGAGGAGATCGACCTGTCCGGCCTGGAGCCGCTGATCGCCCGGCCCGGCTCACCCGGCAACGTCATCCCGGTACGCCACGCCGCGGGCGAGCCGGTCCACCAGGTCGTCGTGGGCTCCTCGGCCAACCCCGGCCTGCGCGACTTCGCCGTGGTGGCGGAGATCCTGCGCGGCAGGCAGGTGCACCCCCAGGTGTCCCTGGACGTGAACCCCACCTCGCGGCAGATCCTCATCGACCTCACCAAGATGGGCGCGATCACCGCGCTGATCGAGGCCGGCGCCCGCATCCACCAGACCGGCTGCCTGGGCTGCATCGGCATGGGCCAGGCCCCGGCCGTCGGCCGCAACAGCCTGCGTACGTTCCCCCGCAACTTCCCCGGCCGCTCCGGCACCCACGACGACTCCGTCTGGCTCTGCTCACCCGAGACCGCGGCCGCCGCGGCACTCACCGGCGCCATCACCGACCCGCGCGACCTGGGCCTCGACCCGCCGCGCGGGCAGCTGCCGCGCACGGTCAGCGCGGGCGCCGCGCTGCTGGAGCCGCCCCCGCCCGTCGACCAGGCCCGCGAGGCGGAGCTGGTCAAGGCCCCGAGCATCGGCACGCTGCCGGAGCTGGATCCGCTGCCCGACTCCCTCACCCTGCCGGTCGTGCTCAAGGTGGGCGACGACATCTCGACCGACGAGATCATGCCGGCGGGCGCGCGGGCGCTGCCGTACCGCAGCAACATCGCGGCGCTGGCCGACTTCGCCTTCACCCAGATCGACGAGGACTACCCGCGACGGGCCCGCGACACGGGGCCGCACGCCATCGTCGGCGGCCGCAACTACGGCCAGGGCTCCTCCCGCGAACACGCCGCCATCGTCCCCCGCTACCTCGGGCTCCGGGTCGTCGTCGCCAAGTCCTTCGCCCGCATCCACTGGCAGAACCTGGCCAACTTCGGCGTGCTCGCGCTCGAGTTCGCCGACGAGTCCGACTACGACAGGATCGGCCCCGAGCTGCGTTTCGAGGGCCTGCGCGACGCGGTCGAGCACGGCACGGAGCTGGCCGTGAACGGCATCGTGCTCAGGCACCGCCTCTCCGCCCGCCAGCGCGCCATGGTCCTGGCGGGCGGCTGGATCCCGCTGTTCAGGCAATGAGCGGCCGCTCGTTCCCGTCGAAGGTGAACCCGCCGGCCCGCCCTTGACACGTCATGGCCCGCCGCCCGGGCCGATCGGCTCGGTCATGGATGAGGAGAGCCTCGGTCACAGCCGCCGGGGCCGGGCCGAAAATAGCGTCGGCGCATGCATACAGAGCAGGTCGTACGTGGAAGCGGCACGGGTGACGGCACGGCCGGCGTGCCACCGGTCCCCAGGGCCGATCGGTGGCGCTGGGCCTGGCTGGGGGCGGGAACGCTGCTGTGGCTCCTCGCCGTCCACGGTCGTTACGACGTCGCGGTGGCGGCCTGGCTGTCGCCCGTTCTCCTCCTCAGGTTCGTCAGGACCGGCCCGGCCCTCGCCGGCCTGCTCGCGGTGTGGGCGGCGTCCGCGTCGGCGGGCCTGTTCTGGATGGTCGAGACCGCGGTGCCGATGACGCCGATCACCGTGCTCGGGATCATCGCCCTGGGCACCCTGACCGTCGTGCCGTACGTCGCCGACCGGCTCGTCACCCCGCGGGCGGGCACCGTGGCGGGGCTGCTGCTGTTCCCGGCGGCGCTGGCGGCGTGCGAGTTCCTGATGACGCTCCTCAGCCCCTTCGGCACCGCGTTCGGCGTGCCGGCCGCGACCCAGCACGACAACCTCGCGCTGCTGCAGGTGGTGGCCGTGACGGGTCCGTACGGGGTGGGCTTCCTGATCGGCTGGTTCGCCACCGTGGCGAACCACGTCTGGGCGAACCCGCGGGCGCTGCGCGTGCTGTGGTCGTACGCCGCCGTGACCCTGGTCGTGCTGCTGGCGGGCGGGACCAGGCTGGCCCTCCCCGCGCCGGACGCCACCACCGTGCGGGTCGCGGGCATCAGCCCGGACACCTCGGCCACCCGCGAGCTGCGCGGCGTGATCGGCGAGAATTACACCCCCGAAGGGGTCGCCGGGCAGGATCAAGTGGCCGTGCGGGCCGCCTTCGACAGGGTCAACGCCAACCTGCTGGCACGTACGCGGGAGGCGGCGCAGGCGGGAGCGAGGATCGTGGCGTGGTCGGAGCAGGCGGCCAACGTCCTGGCGGGCGACGAACCGGCCTTCCTGGCCCGGGTGGCCGCCGCCGCGCGGGAGAACCGGATCTATTTGCAGGCCGCGGTGTCCCTCTTCCTGCCGCGGCCCCCGTACGCCGCCAACCGGGTCCACCTGTTCGGCCCGGAGGGCGAGCGGGTCTGGGCGTACGACAAGGCCCATCCCATTCCGGGCCTGGAGGCGTACCCGGCGGGCGACGGCGTGGTGCCGGTCGCGCGGACGCCCTACGGCCGGCTGGCCACCGTGATCTGCTTCGACGCCGACTTCCCCGAGCTCATGCGCGTGGACGCGGACATCATGATCGTGCCCGCGCGCGACTGGGCGGAGATCGGGCCCGTGCACAGCCAGAAGGCCGGCCTGCGCTCGATCGAGAACGGGTACGCGATGGTCCGGCAGGCCGAGTTCGGCGTGTCGGGAGCCTTCGACGCGCGGGGGCGGGCGCTGGCCGTGCACGACTACGCCGGCGGCGACCGGCACGTCGTCTTCTCCGACGTGCCCACGCGCGGAGCGGCCACGGTCTACCGCGTGATCGGCGACGTCTTCGCCTGGGCATGCCTGGTGGGCACGGCCGTCATGATCGCCCTCCCGCCATGGCGCCTCCGTCCCCGCCGCCCCACCACCGCCACACAGACCACGTAGCCGCCCGCCGCCCGCCGCCCGCCGCCCGCCGTCCGCCTTTGGGACGCTCCCCTTTGGGACGCCTGCCTTCGGGGCGCCGCCCGGCGCCGCCCATCGCGCTCACGGCCCCGGTGCCCCGGGGGTGCCGGGCCTCCGGGGGCGACCGCGGCGACGCTGTGCGTGCCGGCGGGTCCCGGGGGTCAGTTCCGTGCCGAGAGGGCGGCGTGCCGGTCGCGGTATTCGCCCGGCGGGCTGCCGACCCAGCGGGTGAAGGCCCGCCGGAACGCGCTGGGCTCGGAGAACCCGAGCCGGGAGGAGAGCTCGTCCACGGACTCGTCGCCGCGGCGCAGGCCGGCGATGGCGAGGTCCCTCAGGACCTCCTCCCGGATCCGGTGGAACGAGGTGCCCTCCCGCCGCAGGAGGCGGCGCAGGTGCGGGACGCTGATCGACAGCCGGGCGGCGACGTCCTCGGCGCGCGCCCGGCTGCTCGTGTCGCCGCGTTCGAGGATGTTGCGGACCCGGTCGGCGGTCGTGGTGCCGTAGTCGCGATGGTGGATCAGATCGGCCGGGGACCGCTGGAGATAGCTCAGCAGCTCCCGCTCCTCCCGCACGACGGGGGCCGCGAGATGGCCGGCGTCGAAGGAGACGGCGGCCACCGGAGCGTCGAAGGACGGCGCCCTGCCGAAGATGTGCAGGTATTCGGCGCTGTAGCCGGGCTCCGGGAAGGGCAGCTCCACCCCGGTGAGCGGGATCCGCCGGGCGGCCAGCCACGCCGGGAACCGGTGCGCGAAGGCGAGCATGATCTCGGCCGCCAGCGGCGGGACATCGGCGCCCGGCTCGGCGGCGATCTCGATGCGGCAGGCGGTGCCGTCCACGACGAGCCGGCTGCGCGAGTAGCCCGTGGTGATCGACGCGAACTCCACCAGCCGCTCGAGCGCGGTCCGCAGATCCGGGGCGTGGATCAGGCCCAGCGAGATCATCCGGAAGGTGCCCGGCGGCACGGGGCGCGGCCCGAGCAGGAGCAACTCGTCACCGGTGAGCCGCAACAGGCCCCGCAGCGCCGTGACCGCCTGCTCGCAGCCGATGTGGGTGGTGCCCGGCCGCGCCAGCTCGCGCCACAGCGAGGTGTCGCGGGTCGCCCCGCGTACGTCGATCCCGGCCGACTCGGTCGAGGCGATGGCCGCCCGGACGAACTGGACCGCGACGCCGTCCGCGGACATGACCCACCTCCTCGCCGCCGCCGACGCTAGCAGACGACCGTCCGGGTCCAGGTCAGGGGTGCTCGGGCACCGTCACGGGGACGCTGAACGGCAGCACGAACAGCGGTCCCGTCACCACCGCGCGCTCGCTCCCCGGGCCGTAGGGGAGGTCGGCGATCTGCCGGCAGGTGCCGCGGTCCTCGATCCCGTACGTGGGGGCCTGGCCGTCGCCGCCGGAGTTGAAGCGGCCGACGAGCGAGATGCGGTCGCGTACGCGGCCCTGCTGATCGACGAAGAACCCGTGGATCGGCGCCGTCGCGGAGAAGCCGTCCGGCGTCAGGACCTCCTGCACCAGGTCCGAGATCAGGAAGTTCAGCGTCTCCCCGGCGGTGTCGGTCACCGTGCCTTCGAGCTCGCCGACGAACGGCGTGAAGATGCCCGGCGCGCCGGTGGCGAACCCCTCGGGGTAGGGGAGCGGCCGCTTGGCGAGCTGCGAGACCCGCCAGGTGCGCTGGAAGGTGCCGGTCCTGATCGTGTACGTGCCGTTGCGGCACTCGAAGGGGCGCAGCGTGAGCCCGGTGAGGTTGATCGTCTGCCGGACGATCGGGTTGCCGGTGGCGGGGTCGCCGAACCGCTCCTCGTCGATGCGCGTGTCCAGCTTGCGCGGGGTCAGTTTCAGCACGAAGCCGGGGCCGATCGCCTTGACGTGGTACCGGCTCTCCTTGATCCTCAGGCCGGGAGCGCCTGGTTGCGCGTGGGCGGCGGTCGCGGGCAGGAGGCCGACGGCCAGCGCCGCGAGCACGATGATGGTGATCCGCATGACGGGAAACTCCCTCGCAGCCGCGGTGATCAGGCGACCCGATCATACGTTCGCGGGGCGATTCCGTATATCGCCTTCCTGCCGCCGGCGCCTCAGAGGGGGAGCAGGAACAGGCTGACCGGAGTGCTCACCACGGTCAGGGCGACGAGCAGGAGCAGGGCCCGCACGGGCCACGGGCTGTGCGGTTGCCCGCTGAGCCGGTCGATGCGCGCATCAAGATCATGCCCGCCCCTGCCATCCGTGCCGCCGGTGCCGTCCCGGCCACCCGTGCCGCTGGTGTCCCCGAGCGTGCCGAGCGTGCCGAGCGTGCCGGGCGGGGTGGCGAGGCGCTCACAGGAGCGGAACCGGCGCAGCGCGGTGGCCAGCGGGCGGCGGCCGCTGTCGCGCGCGGCACGGTCGTCGGCGCGCATCTCGACGAGCAGCGCGACCGCGTCCAGCATCGCCCGGACCCGGCGGCTGGACGGGAGGGCGCGGTGCAGGGCGGCGAACGGCAGGATCACCAGGTCGTGGCGCTCGCGGGCGTGCGCGCGCTCGTGGGCCAGGACCGCCCGCAGCTCCTGCCCGGTGAGGAGGTCGAGGCTGCCGGTGCTGACCACGATCGCGGCCCTGCGCCCCGGCAGGCAGTACGCGGCCACCGCCGGATGCTCCACCACCAGCGCCTCCCGCAGGTCGGGATGCGGGCGGGCGATCAGGTTGAGCAGCGTCCGCTGCCGGCGTCGCAGGGCGGCCACGGAGCGGGCGCTGCGGGCGAACGCGACGGCGATCCAGGCGGTCGCCGCCAGACCGCCGGCGGTGCACAGCAGGTGCAGGGGGGTGAGCGCGGCGGGCAGCCGGCCGCCGGCCAGGTCGCGGGCGAAGGCGACCAGGGCGGGGACGATGCCGAGCCGGTAGGGGGCCAGGCCGATCGCGATGGCCGTGCCGACGGCCGACAGGACGAGGGTCAGGCCGACCGTCTGCCAGATCAGCAGCGACGTTCGCGGCGCCCGCCACGCGAGCCGCGAGCGCGGCATGACCGCCATGGTGACCAGGGCCGCCGCGAGCGTGAGGAGGTGGTGGGCGGCGTAGGTCATGACGTCTCCTGCCCGTCGGGCAGCGCCTGCCGCAACGCGGCGGCTTCCTCGGGGGTGACCGAGCGGGCGAAGTGGCCCAGCGCGGCGAGCCGGTCACCCGTCTCGCCGAGCGCCGAGAGCATCAGCTCGGCGACGTACGCCTCCCGCCCCGCCGCCGGCCGGTAACGCCAGGTGCGGCCGTCGTCGTCGCGTTCGCGCCGGATGAAGTCCTTGCGGACGAGCCGGTTCATCACGGTCATCACGGTCGTGTACGCGAGCTTGCGGTCGCTGAGCCGGTTGACGACGTCGCGTACGGTCAGCCACGCGTCGCTGCTCCACAGCACGTCCATGATCGAGCGTTCCAGCTCGCCGAGGCTGTTCACGCCTCCTCCTCCTGTCCTGCGGGTTCCAGCGCGGGCACGGCCAGGACGGCAGCGGCCGCCAGGGCCGCCGAGAGTGCCCCGGCCAGGTACGGTAACGCCGTCCCGACGTCGAACAGTAGCCCCGCGCCGGCCGGGCCGATGATCCGCGCCGCGGCGCCCGCCGACTGCCCGGTCCCCAGACGCGCCCCGCGACGCTCCGGCGGCCCCGCGGCGGCCAGCAGGCTGGACACGGTCGGGGTGAGCAGGCCGTGCCCGGCGGAGAGCAGGCAGACGGCGACCATGCACTGCCACCAGGTCGCCGAAACCGAGACCGCCACCATGCACCCGGCCATCGTCACGGCCCCGGCCGCCGCGACCCGAGCATCGCCCCAGCGGCGGGCCAGCCAGGACACCAGCCCGGCCTGTACGGCGGCCATCGCCAGCCCGGCCGCCGCCAGCGCCAGCCCGATCGTGGTGGCGTCCCACCCGTAACGGTCCCGGCCGAGGAAGGCCAGCGTGGTCTCCATCCCCACGAAGGCGGCCATGGCCAGGAACCCGGTCCCGGCCAGCAACGCCACGGCCCTGCTCCCGCGCCCACCGGCCGCGGGCCCGCCCGGCGCGGTGCCCGGCCGGGAGACGCCGAGGGGGCGGATCGGCCGGCGGCCGTCCCGGCTCCCGCCGAGCCCGGCCCGCTGGGACGCGTCCCGCCCCTGATCGCCATCGGGGTGATCCCGAGCCGGTGCGGCGCGCTGGTGGTCGGGAAGGGGGTGTGGCCGGCGCGTGGCGGGGGAGGCCCGTGCGGGTTCGGTGAGCCAGGCGAAGGCGGCGGCGAGGTTGAGCGCGGCCAGGCCCGCCGCCGCGTACGCGCAGGCCGCGAACCCCAGCGGCGCCAGCAGCCCGCCCAGGGCCGGCCCGACCACGAAAGCCATCCCGATCGCGGCCCCCAGCTGCGCCATCGCTCCCGTACGCCGCTCGGCGGGCACAGCGTCGGCCAGGTACGCCTGGGCCACCGAGATGCTCCCGCCGCACGCCCCCGCCAGCAGCCGGCAGACCAGGAGCCCGGCCAGCGACGTGGCCAGGCCCGTGAGGGTCATGGACACGGCCGACCCGGCGAGGGCCAGCAGCACCAGGGGCCGCCGCCCGTACCGGTCCGACAGCCTGCCCAGCACGGGCGCGGCGACGAGCTGCGCCACCGAGTACGCGCTCATCAGCGCCCCGAACCACAAACCGCCGGCCCCCAGCTCGGAGGCGTAGAACGGCAGCGCCGGCAGGATCAGCGTGAAGCCGAGCAGATCCACGAACACCGTGGCCGAGATGACCAGCTGCGCCGAGCGCGGCATCACGTCCCCTTCCCACCGGGCGGGGCCGTCTGTCCGGAGCCACCGCTACTACAGCGCGTAATGCTACAAGGTGTAGTAGTCGGTCCTCGCCGGAGCCCGCCCCTAGCCCGGTCGCTCCGGAGCCATGGCGTGGTTGTACAGGTAGAACGCCGTGGCCCCGATCAGCAGGACGACCAGGACCAGCAGCACGGCGCCCGCGGCCAGCAGCAGGCGCCGCGCCGCCGTGGGCTCTACCGGCTCGCCGTCGCCGGGCGGGCGCGGCACCGGGGGCGGACCGGACACGGGAGCCTGGCCCCGGCCCTAGCACCCACCGCGGCCAGGACGGGCGCAGGGGACGGACAGGTGAGCGGACAGAGGGGCGGACAGAGGGGCGGACAAGGGAGCGGGCCGAGCGGCGGGAGCGGGTGCGGCGGTGGAGACGGTGGCGCGGCGGGGGAGGGGAGGCACGGCCGGGACCAGGCGGCGGTCGCGTACCAGCCAGACGGCCCGCTCCAGGTCAGGAGTCAGATACCGGTCCTCGCCCAAGGGCGCGATGTGCCGCCTGATCTCCGCCTGTAGGCCCCGCGTCACGGCGCCGAGCGGCAGGCCCGCCATCTTCCCGGCGATGAGGTCGATGCCCTGGGCCGCCATCAGGTACTGGACGGCCAGGACGATCTCGAGCCGGTCGAGGTTCTCGTGCAGGTTCCGGACCGAGGCCATCGCCATCGTGTTGTGGTCCTCCTGCCCGTCCTTGACCGGCCGGGACAGCGTCCCCGCCGGGGTGGCCCTGACCTGCATCTCCGGGATCAGCGCGGCGGCCACCGTCTGGACCTGCACCATCCCGGAGTTCAGCCCGGCCGTCCCGCCGGCGAGGTTGGCCGGCAGGCCGTAGCTCCACCTGGGGGACAGCAGCCGCCCCGACAGCTCCTGCGACAGGACCCCGACGTCGGCGATCTCCGCGTTCAGGGTGTCGGCGAGATGGCCCATCACGGAGCCGTCCCAGTTGCCGCCCATGACGAACTCGTAGCCCGGGCCCCGGTCGCGCTTGAAGATCAGCGGGTTGGAGGTCGAGGCGTTGGCCTCCCGTACCAGGGTCCGGCGGGCGTCGGCGAGCGCGTGCCGCAGCCCGGCCATGATGTGCGGCGCCGCCCGTACCGACACCGCGTCCTGGACACGCGGGTGGTAGTTCGCCGGGTCGAGGCGCTTGCGGCCCTCCTCCGTCATCCAGCGCGAGCCCGCCACCATCGCGCGGAGCCGCGCGGCGACCGCGTTCTGCTCGGGGATGCGGCGCTCCCGGTGCGTACGCGCGTCCAGCGACCCGCGCTCGGCCCTGGTCGCCTCCATGAACAGGGCGAAGGCGCCCTCCGCCTGGTCGGCCAGCACGGTGGCCCGGTACACGGCGTGCATCAGCGAGGCGGCCAGCACGGTGCTGCCGCTGATGACCGGCAGCGCCTCCCCGGCCTGGAACACGAAGTCCCTGGGGAGCCCGGCCTTGGGCAGCAGCACCGAGGCGGGCCCCACCTCGCCCCGGTAGCGCACCGGCGCGTCCTCGCCGAGCGCCGCCAGGCCCGCCGCCGCCTGGGGCTGCAGGTCCCCGGTGCCGAGCGAGCCGATCTGCGGCATCAGCGGCACGACGCCGGCGTTGACCATGGCCAGCAGCCGCTGGGGCACCTCGGGCCGTACGCCGACCGTCCCCCTGGCCATCTGGTTCGCCTTGAGGATCATGGCCAGCCTGACCACGTCGTCGGGCAGCGGCTCCCCGACCCCGGCGGCGTGCGAGCGCAGGACGTTGCGCTGGAACTGCTCCGCCTGCGGCGACGAGAGCGGGAGGTCCTTCAGCGGCCCGAGTGCCTGGTTCCAGCCGTACACCCGCTGGTCGTCCAGGACCGCCAGCGCACCCGCCCGCGTCCTGGCCATGTTCGCCCGCGCGGCCGGCGAGAGCCGCGCGGCGACCGGACGGCCCGAGAGGATGGCGAAGGCGTCGCGGAGGGAGAACGAGTCGCCGTCCAACTCCAGGCTCAGCACCGGCGGCGCGGATGGCAGGGCCGGCTCCGCGACCGCCTGGCCCGGCACGCACAGGGCGGCGAGCAGGGCCAGGCCGGTGGCGGTCCGTCGTACGCTGGTCATCAACATGCCCCCCGGCGAAGATCGATGCCGTCCGTTATAGCCGGGGGCCGTGGCGGGCCGGAGACGGCTCAGCGCCGGTGTGACGAGTGCTGACCCGGTCTCGACCGGCCCGATGGCGGGCGATTACCCACAGTTACCCGCAGTTGCCGCGGTTTCGCTAAGTCCGGCCGTTCAGGGTGTCGAGGAAGCGCTGCTCGAACGCGGCGGTGCCGGCCGTCGTGCCGTACCTGAGCGGGCGCCCCGACGGCGACAGGAACGTGCGCCCGGCGGAGGGGCCGCTCGGCACCACGTCGATCCGTCCGGAGGTGAACCCGACGTGCCCGGGGTGGACGGCGCTCATCGCGGCCAGCGGGTCCCACCAGTAGAGCAGGCCGGCCGCGATCAGGGGCTGGACCTCGGGATGCGTGACGATCTCCAGCACGGTGTCGGCGGCCGCGGTGCGGTGGTCGGCGCCGAGCCGGTCCAGGAAAGCGCCGGTGATCAGCACCTCGTTGGCGGCGTCCAGCGGCACCATCCGCACCGCGCCCCGGCTCCGGGCCAGCACCTCGCGCACGGCCGCCGGGTCGAGCCAGTAGTTGAACTCCTGCGTCCCGTCGAACTCGGGCGGCGTGCCGCAGCACAGGTTGCCGGGGACGTTCACGGCGCCGCCCATGGAGGTCAGCCGGGAGGCCGAGTACGGCAGCGCGCCGGCCAGGTTGGTCAGCGGTCCGGTCGCGATGATCTCGGTCGAGGGGTCGGCGCGCAGCACCTTCCTGATCAGGTCCGGGGCGCGCACCTTCGACGGCGTCTCGTCCCCGGAGCAGCCGGGCGTGGCCGCCGTGAGCACCCGGTCGAAGAGCTGCCTCAGCTCGGCGGGGAAGGAGTTGGCCCCCGTGGCGGTGCCGTCGGCGATCTGCACGGAGCGCAGCCCCAGGCGCTCGGCCAGGCACCTCGCGTGCCGGATCGCCCGGCCGGGTAAGCCGGCGCCGCTGCTCGTCACCGTGATCGCGCGCAGGTCGATGCGCCCGGCCCGGTGCTCCTGCGCGAGATAGGCCAGCGTGGCCGCGTCGTCGAAGTCCATGTCGGTGTCGAAGATGACGGCGGGCGGCCGGGTGTGGGCCACCGCCGGAGCGGCCGCCAGGGGGGTGGCCACGGCCAGGACGAGGGAGAGCAGGAGCCTTCTCATGGGTTTCCCGGGGGTGAGGCGATGCGGTCAGGGCTCCAGTCAAACCCGGATCGGCCGTTGTGGAGAATACCCTATAGGGGTATATTCGGGGTGGAGGTGAGACATCGTGAAGGTCGAGGGGTTCGTCACTGACGGGTACGAGGCGGTGCGCGAGGTCTTCCAGAAACTGGTGGACGAGGGCAGGGAGACGGGCGCGGGCGTGTCCGTCTGGAAGGACGGGCGGGAGGTCGTCCGGCTCGACGGAGGGTGGGCCGATGCCGGGCGCAGCCGTCCCTGGGAGGCGAGCACGCTCGTGCAGCCGTACTCGCTGTCGAAGGCGTTCGTGACCATCGCCGCCCTGGTCGCGGTGCGCGACGGCGCGCTGGCCCTGGACGAGCCGGTGGCCACCTACTGGCCCGCGTACGGCGCCAACGGCAAGGAGGCCACCACGCTGCGCCACGTGCTCACGCACCGGGCGGGCCAGCCCCGGTTCCCCGCCACGGCCGCCGGCCTGGACCTGCTGGACGACGCCGGGCTGCGCGAGAGCCTGGTGGGGGCGGCGCCGGAGTACGTGCCGGGGACGTCGTTAGGGGAGCACGCGCTGACCTACGGGCACCTGGTCGACGGCATCCTGCGCGCGGGCGCCGGCACGACGCTGGGGGAGGTGCACGCCGAGGTGGTGCGGCCCGCGCTGGGCCTGGACGCCTGGTTCGGGGTGCCGGACGGCGAGCTGGACCGCGTCGCCGACCTGGAATACGCCGACCCCGCGTGGCCGCGCCTGCTGCACGCGGCCCCGTGGCTGCAGATCCCCGACGGGACCCTCGACGTCGGGCGGGCGAACTCCAGGGCCTGGCGGCAGTCCGTCTTCGGCGCGGTCAACCTGCACACGACCGCCACCGCCATGGCACGGTTCTTCTCGGAGCTGACCGGCGCGGACGGCCGCGTGCGCGCGCTGCTCGGCCCGCACCTGCACGCCGAGCTGCTCGCCTCGCAGGTCACCGACTTCGACGAGGTCTTCGGCACCAGGCTCACCTGGACGCTGGGCTTCGTCCGCGACCGCGGCAAGATCGCCAAGGGCGGGATCGGCGGCTCGGCCGCCTGGTGGTCGCTCCGGCACCACCACGGCTGCGCCTACCTGACGCGCCGCCTGGACGACCACTCCCGCGCCGCGGAGATCGCGGCCGCGCTGGGCGACGACCTCGCCGTGGTGGGCGAGGACTGAGCCGGCGCCCGAGGCACGCCGGCCACCGGCTCCTCGTGCGGGCTCGCTCGGGGAGGCCCGCTCCAAGAGGGCGGCTTGGGCTGAGCGACCTGGGCTGAGCGACCTGGCCGGGATGGCGCGGGCGGGGCGGCGTGTTGAGGCAGCGGCCGGGCCCCCGAGGAGCCCGGCCGGGGCCGAA
Source organism: Nonomuraea sp. KM90 (assembly GCF_052246675.1). Taxonomy (NCBI): domain Bacteria; kingdom Bacillati; phylum Actinomycetota; class Actinomycetes; order Streptosporangiales; family Streptosporangiaceae; genus Nonomuraea; species Nonomuraea sp. KM90. The sequence continues at coordinate 14,073 of NZ_JBQQCB010000069.1, forward strand.
GGGTCCGGCCGGGGAAAGGCCGTCAGCGGGTCTCGCGGGACCCGTCGGCGACCGAGCCGGAAAAAGCCGTCAGGAGGCCGTCCGGGACCCGTCGCCGATCGGCCGGCCGGCGGCCAGGTCGGTGAACAGATCGTTCCAGAGCGGCATGACGACGTGCGGGGTGTAGCCGTGGGCGGTCTCCGCCGCCGCGGCGCCCATGCGCTGCCGCAGCTCGCGGTCGGCCATCACCCGCCCGAGCGCCTCGCCCAGCGCGTCGACGTCGCGGGGCGGCACCAGCACCCCGTCCTTGCCGGGGGTGAGCACGTCGGCGGGGCCGGTGGGGCAGTCGAAGGCGACGATCGGCAGGGCGTGGCCCATGGCCTCGATCATCGCCATCGGCAGCCCCTCGATCCGCGAGCTCAGCGCGTAGATCGACGCCTTGGCCAGCTCCTCGTGGATGCGGTTGCTACGGCCCATCAGCCGGATGCGATCGCCCAGGCCCGCCTCGTCGATGCGGGCCTGCAGCCGCTCCTTCGACGGCCCGGTGCCGAAGATGCGCAGCTTCCACTCGGGGTGCTCGCGGGTCGCGGCGCCGAAGGCGGGGATGAGCATGTCGAAGCCCTTTTGGGGCACCAGCCGGCCCACCGCGATCACCAGCGGGTTGCTCTGGTCGGAGTGCTTGCGCCCGTCCATGTGGACCGCGTTGGGGATGCGCACCACCGGGGTGCCGGGCACCAGCGCGTGGTATTCGCGGCGGCTGGTCTCGGTCAGCACGGCGATGGCGTCGAACGCGCCGTAGTGGCGGCCGATCTGCTCGCGTACGGCCTCGTGGTAGGAGGCCACGTTCATGTGCTCCTGGGCGACCCGGATGACGCCGGACGGGGCGCGGCGGGCCGAGATGAGGTTGAGCGCGGGCCGGGTGGTGACCAGGATGCCGTCGCGCAGGCCGGAGACGTAGTCGATGACGGCCGACTCCACCCGCTCGGTGAAGTATTCGGCGGCGAACTCGCCGTACGGGACGATCTTGCCGCGGGCGCGCCGCCACACCTTGCGGGCCAGGGAGTCGGCCTCGATGCCGGAGCGCTGGTCCACCAGCGCCGAGAGCGTGATCCGCCGGTCGATGGCGAACTGGGGCTCGTCCCGGCGGCGCACGACGCTGACGATCTCGACGTCGTGCCCCGCCTCCGCCATCGCGGTGGCCTGGTTGACCACGGTGCGGATGGTGCCGCCCATCCCGTAGGCGTGCAGGAGCATGTAGCGGATCTTCATGAGAGGTACCCCCAGCTCCGGCACATGCTCTTCAGCACGTCGGGGACCTCCTCCGGGCGGGGCAGCTCGCGCCCCCGCTGCACCGTGCCCGACTGGATCTTGTCCTTCCAGTCGCCCAGGCCCTTGGTCACGACCTCCGGCTTGCCGTAGGAGAGCAGCTCGGGTGCCCAGGGCAGCTTGAGGAAGTCGCAGATGCCGCGCCCGATCTTCTCGGGCTCGGCGGTCAGCTCCTCGTAGCGGACGGTCAGGCCGGGCAACGCCGTACGTGCCCGCTGCACGGCCTTCATGTACCGCAGGGCGTCGGCGGCGGCCTCGGCCGGGGTGCGTTTGTCGGGGCTGGCCTCGTGCCAGGAGGTCGCGATCGAGGCGGGGTGGCGCAGCAGGAACACGAACCGGGCGTCCGGCCAGCACGTGGCCAGCCGCTCGTACGCGAACGCGTTGGCCGGGGTCTTCTCCACGATGAACCGCTTGCCGCTGCGTACCAGCTCGCGGTGGAGCACCCGGTCCCAGAGCAGATGCTCCAGGTCGGCCTTGTTGTGTCCCAGGGCCGCCATCGCCCTCTCGGCCAGCGAGGTATCGAATTCCACTCTCAGCCGGCGTACGTGCAGCTCGTGGGGAGCATGCAGGTCCGGGTGAGCGTTCAGCATCGCCCGCAGCAGCGTCGAGCCCGACCGGACCGGCGAGATGATGAAGACCGGCGCCGTCAGCAGGCGATCGGTCCCCGGATCCGCCGGCGGCCGGAAAGGCGTTTCCGGTCGCTTCTCCGGCACCGCCTTCGCCGCTTGTCCTGCTTTACCTACTCGGTTGACCTGGAATCCTGTATACCTGGCCAGCGCGCCGTTGAATGTGCGCTGCCACTTCATGCCGTGTGAGGTTACCTGTCGTACCTGGAAATTGGCTGGAAGCGTGAGAATCGGAATCCTCGCAGCTCAGACCCTACCTCTCGCGGGGGACGATCGGGAGGGTGACGAAGGAGGAGGAGAAGACCCGCTGGTGCTGCACGACGAGGTCGGCCTCGGCGGCTCGGGCGGCGGGGCGGCCGGTGCCGGGGTTGCGGTCGAAGCGGGGGAAGTTCGAGCTGGAGATCTCCACCCGGATGCGGTGGCCGGCCTTGAAGACCTGGCTGGTGGCGACCAGATCCACGGTGTACGTCCCGGACGGCGTCGAGGTGCGTACGATGCCGTCGATCACGCTCATCGCCCGGCCGTCGGGATGGACGTTCACCAGCTTGGCCGTCCAGTCGGTGGCGGCCCCCGAGGTCTCGGCGCGCAGGGTCACGGACACCGGCCCGGTCACCTCGACGTCGGAGTCCAGCGCCTCGGTGGTGTAGCAGAGCACGTCGGGCCGCAGCTCGACGTCGCGCTGGTCCTGCGGGCCGGCGTTGGTCGGGTCGGACAGCAGCGTCGGGCCGCCGACGGTCGGGACCGGGTCGCGCGGGTCGAAGGTGAAGGCGGCCGGCTCGTCCGCGGCGGGCGGCTCGGGGGAGAGCAGGCCGCCGGCGTGCAGGTGGTAGCGGGTCTCGACGGCGCGGGCCAGTGGCCAGGCCTCCTCGTCCCGCCACACGTCGTCGCCCATCACGAAGATCCGCACCGCGGGCCCGGTGTCCCGGCCCCGCAGGAAGGCGAGCTGCCGCTGCTCCAGCTGGATCGCCTGCCCCGAGGCGGCGAACCCGAAGTCCAGCCGCCCGGTGCCGGAGGCGCCCGTGGTCAGGTGGGACCAGGGGCCGATGATCAGCGGCCCGCCCAGGCGGCGGTGGTTCTCCAGCGTCCCGGCCAGGAACAGGTCGAACCAGCCCGCCACGTGCATGACCGGCGCCTCGATCCGGTCGTGCCGCAGCGTCTCGGCCAGCTCCTCCCAGTACGCGTCGCGCTCCGGGTGCGAGATCCAGTCCCGCCACCACGGGATGCCCTCGATCGAGTCCAGCGGCAGCGTCCGCACGGCGGCGGCCTGGTCGCCCAGCACCGGGAGCAGCGCGCCGAACGCCGCCCCGACGTCCTCGCCCGCCTCCGCCGCGTGCATCAGCCCGAGCGCCGCCTGCATCGCGCCCCAGTTGAGCGCGGAGCCCAGCGCGAGCGCCCCGCCGTGGTACTTGAGGCCGTCGTGGAAGTCGTGCGGCGTCATGGAGGCCACCACCGCCTTGAGCCCCGGCGGGCGGGTGGCCGCCGCCTGGAGGGCACACCCGGCCAGGTACGACATGCCGGTCATCACGACCTCGCCGTTCGACCAGGGCTGCGAGGTGATCCAGACGATCGTGTCGTGGCCGTCGGCCCCCTCGTCCCGCCACGGCCGGAACTCGCCGTCGCTGCTCCCGCGCCCCCGGCAGTGCTGCAGCACCACCGCGAACCCGGCCTCCAGCGCCGCGGCCACCGGGATCATCCGGAACGAGCCCTCACCGTACGGCGTGCGCGCCAGCAGCGTGGGGTACGGCCCGCCCTCGGCCCCGCGGTGGACCGAGCCGCGCAGGACGGTGCCGTCGCGCATCGGCATCGGCGTGTCGTACTCGGCGGTGACGCGCAGCGGGGAGCGGTTCAGCTTCGGCATCGGGTCTCCAGCGAGGCGGGGGTCGGGTCCGGGGTCAAGCCCGAGATCAGGTCACGCTGTAGGCGTCGTAGCGGACGGCGGCGGCGGCGCGGGCGGCCGACGCGACGGCCAGCGTACGGTTGAGCCAGCGATAGCGCTCGTCGCCGGTCTCGAAGCGGCAGAACAGCCGGAAGTAGTAATCCGACGGGTCCACCTCCTCGCCCCGCGCGAGCCGGTCGAGCACCTCCGGCGCGCCGTACCGGACCCCGCTGGTGGCGATGTAGAGCAGCGCGCCGTCGTGGGTGCGCAGCGTGTAGCGGGTGTCGATGCTGATCGTGCCGTCGGCGTGCAGGACCTGCCAGTCGGCGCCGCCGGGCAGCACGGCGCCCGACAGGCGGGGGCCGTCGAACCTGCCGCCCACGATGTTGATCACGCGGCGCCGGCCCCAGTGCGAGTCGCCGAGGTCGAGGATGGGGTCGAGCTCGACGTGGAAGGTGGCGAGCGGTTCCAGGTTCACGACGCCGGGCTCCGATCTGCGCTCCGGGACGTGCGGGTGGCGTCCCAGGACGGGCGCTCGCTCAGCGCGGCCGGGTCGAATCCGGCCGTGCGCTTGTAGGAGGCGGCGATCTCGGCCCGCTCGGCGTAGGGGACGACCTGCTCGATGTCGTCGAACCCGCCGGGCGCGCGCTCGTGCGCCAGCTTCATGACGACCTCCGGGCCCATCTCCCGGTTGGACAGCTGCAGCGCCGTCGTGGCGGGCCGCCGCAGCGCCTCGTACGCGTCCAGGTCGTCGTGGGCGAGCGCGTGCGCCAGCACCCGGGCGTCGATGATCGCCTGGGAGGCGCCGTTGGAGCCGATTGGGTACATGGCGTGCGCCGCGTCGCCGAGCAGCGTGACGTTCCCGTACGTCCAGCGGGGGAGGGGGTCGCGGTCCACCATCGGGTACTCGTAGGCCGCCTCCGCCCCGGCGATGACGGCCGGCACGTCCAGCCAGTCGAAGCGCCAGTCCGCGAAGTGCCGGCCGACCTCGGCCGGGTCGGCGGGGCGGTTCCAGTTGCCGCGCTCCGGGGCCGCGCCCTCCAGCGGCTGTTCGGCGATCCAGTTGATCAGGGTGCGGTGGCCGGTCTCGATCGGGTAGGCGACGAACTTCTTCGTCCCGTCCCCTGCCATGATCATGGATCGGCCGGTCAGGAACGGCTCCCCGTACGTCATGCCGCGCCACAGGACCAGGCCGTTCCACGGTGGCGGGCCCTCGCCGGGGTGCAGGTGGGCGCGGACGGCCGAGTTGATCCCGTCCGCGCCGATCAGCAGGTCCTCCGTCCCGGGCCCGGTGATCCGGCTCCCGGTCCGTACGCTGTCCGGCCCCAGCCGCTCGATCACCGCCTCCAGCAGGAGGTGCTGCAGGCGGCCCCGGTGCACGGAGTACTGCGGCCAGGCGTACCCGGCGGCGAGTCCCCGGGGCTCGGACCAGATCGGCGTGCCGTACCGGTTGAAGTAGGCCAGCTCGGCCGTGGCCACGCCGATCCCCGCCAGCCGGTCGGCCAGGCCCAGCTCGATCAGCTCGCGCACGGCGTGGGGGAGGAGGTTGATGCCGACGCCGAGCGGCCGGATCTCGGGGACCGCCTCGTGCACGGTCACGTCCTCGAACCCGGCGGCGTGCAGGCTCAGGGCGGCGGCCAGCCCGCCGATGCCGGCTCCGGCAATGACGATGCGCACAGACCCCTCCCGAGGGTTGTTATGGCCATAACAATATTTCGGAAGGTGTCCGGCTGCGCAAGACTTGACCCGTGAGAAGAGCCGGCGACAGTGCGGAGACCCGGGCGAACGGCGTGCCCCCGGACCTCGAGTACGCCGCGTACGCGCGCGAGCGCCTGGCCGCCATGCCACCTCCGGCCGACCCCGAGGCGTTCGCGCTGGCCTACCACCTGCTCCAGCTCGCCTACCTGCTCGTGACGGACCTGGAGACCCGCATCCACCGCCCGCGCGGCTGGACGCTGCCCGGTTTCCGGCTGATGTTCAAGCTCTGGCTGCTGGGCCCCACCCAGCCCGTCCGGCTCGCCGAGATCTCGGCCATGTCCCGGTCGGCCGTGACCAACGCGGTCAACACGCTGGAACGCGGCGGCCTCGTCGAGCGCCGGTCGATGCCGGAGGACGGCCGCGCGGTGGTGATCGCGCTGACGCCGGCCGGCGAGACGGCCGTGCGGGAGGCGTTCGCCGATCAGGCCCTCAGGGAGCGGCAGTGGTTCGCGTCCCTGGACGACGACGAGCGCGAGCGGCTGACCGGGCTGCTCACCCGCATCCTGCGCGCCCGCCCGTCCGACCTGCCCTGAGGCGGGCGGTCAGGGGGCGCAGGCGACGGAGAACCACACGACCTTGCCGCCGTCCGCCGCCGCGACCCCCCAGTCGTCGGCGATCGCCGCGACGATCTGCAGCCCCCGGCCCGAGATCGCGTCGGCGTCGGGGGAGCGCCGGCGGGGCACGCCGCCGCCCGGGTCGAAGACCTCGCCGTAGAGGCGGCCGTCGCGGTCCTCCAGGCGCAGCGCGTACGCCGACCCGCCGTGCCGGACGACGTTCGTGATCAGTTCGCTGACGATGAGCAGGCAGTCGTCCACGCTGCTCGTGAGGCCCCAGCGGGTGAGTTCCGCGCGGACCAGGGAGCGCGCCTCGCCCACACCCGCGGGCACGGAGGGCAGCAGGTATTCGACCGTGCGGATCGGCGGGGCGGACAGGGACCCGGGGCGGAGGGGCATGTGCATCACATCTCTCGGGGGGTTGGGAGCGCTCCCAATTCCCACGATAAGCGCTCTCCTTCACTTTTGTGAATCCGCACTTTGAAATTCTCCGGAGGAGAGATCCTCAGGCCAGGTCCGCGGCGGCGAGCCAGGCGGTGATGGAGCGGTGCCGGGGACGCCAGCCGAGCAGGTCGCGGGCGCGGGTCGCGCGTACGCGGCTGTTCGATCCCAGGGCGTGCCGGGCGAACTCGTGGTTCCAGACGTTGTCCGGCGCGTCCGGGTCCCATGACCGCGGGCCCGGCAGGCCGAGGGAGCGGGCGATCGCCCCCGCCATCGCGCCGAACGACTCCTCGCCGCCCTCGACGAAGTAGAAGGTGCCGGGCGGGGACTTCTCCAGGGCGAGCAGGTACAGGTCGGCCAGGTCGTCGACGTGGACGTTCGACCAGAGGTTGGCGCCCGCGCCGACGTGCCGGACGACACCGCCGGCGCGGGCCTGGCCGACCAGGGCGGCGATCAGCACGCTGTCGCGCCCCAGGCCGCGGCCCCGCCCGTAGACCAGGCTGCTGCACAGGACCGCGGAGCGCACGTCCCGGCCGGCGGCGGACAGGACCAGGCGGTCGATGTCCAGTCGCGCCGTGCGGAGGGGGTGGGCGGGCACCCAGCCGGAGTCGAGGACGTCCTCGGTGAAGACCTCGTCCGACCGCTCCCCGGTGGTGCCGGTGGCCACGATGCTGGAGCCGCTGGTGTGGATCAGGGCCTTGCCGGTGCCGGCCAGGGCGGCGACGAGGGTCTCGACGGCCGGACGGTGATCGCTGTCGGCCGCGTTGACGACGGCGTCGGCGCGGGCGGCCTGCCCGGCGAGCACGCCGGCGTCGTCCAGCGTGCCCACCACGGGCTCGATGCCCAGGCCGGCGAGGGCCGCGGCCTTGGTGTGATCGCGGGTCAGGCCGGTGACGGTGTGACCGGCCGCCAGCAGGCGCATGGCGACGGTGCCGCCGATGAGGCCGCTCGCTCCGGTGACGAAGACGTTCATCAGATATCCCATCTGCTCGGGTCGGACGAGCTTCGGCCCGGAGGGTGAATGGCCTCAACTTCGTTTGCCGTTACGGCAAAGCCGGGCGCGCATAGCCGATATCGACATCCTGTTATCATCGATTCATGGGTGATCGGGAAGAGGTCCGGCGGCGCATCGTCGATGCCACGACCAAGCTGCTTCGGGACAAAGGCCGCGAAGGAGTGACGACGCGGACCGTCAGCGCGGCGGCCGGAGTGCAGGCACCCACGATCTACCGCCTGTTCACCGACATGAACGGGCTGCTCGAAGCGGTCGCGGCCGATGGGTTCGCGCGCTACCTCGCGCAGAAGCACGGCCAGGCGCTCTCCGACGACCCCGTGGACGACCTGCGCCGCGGCTGGGACACGCACATCGGCTTCGGCCTGGAGAACCCGGCCCACTACCTGCTCATGTACGGCCAGCCCACGCCCGGGTCCCGGAGCCGCGCCGCGGAGCAGGGGCTGGAGCGGCTGCGCATGCTGGTCGGACGCATCGCCGTCGCGGGCCGGCTCTCGGTCGGCGTCGAGGCCGCCGTCAGCATGGTGCACGCCGCCGGTGTCGGCCTCACGCTCAACCTCATCGGCACTCCTCCCGAGGAGCGCGATCCGGCCCTCCCCGACCGCCTGCGCGAGGCCATGATCGCGTCGATCACCACGGCGGGCCCGGCCGGCGCCCCCGGCGCGGCCCAGCGGGCCGTGGCCTTGAAGGCCGTTCTCGGCGAGGTGGCGGACCTGTACAGCCCGGGCGAGCGGGCCCTGCTGAACGAACTCCTCGACCGCGCCGCGGACCACGCCCCCGCCCGCTGATCCGGCCGGTCGGCGCCGGCAGGTGGACGTCGGCCCCGGGCGTCCGTCCCTCTGCCGGCGCGTACGGTGATCAGAGCAGCTTGTCCTGGGTGAAGGGGACGTCCCTGAGGCGGCGGCCGATGGCGTGGTAGATCGCGTTGCCGATGGCCGCGGGCACGCCCGTCCCCGGCGTCTCGCCGAATCCGCGGACGCCGAGCAGCTTGCCGTCCGGCTCCGACCGGTCCACGAACAACGCCTCCACCGACGGCGTGTCCGCGCAGACCGGAACCAGGTAGGTGGACAGGTTCGGGTTGACGACCCGCGCCGTGTTCGGGTCCACCATCGTGTGCTCCATCAGCGCGAAGCCGATCCCCCACGTCACGCCGCCGATGACCTGCCCGCGCGCGGTCCGGCGGTTGAGCACCCGGCCCAGGTCGTGCGCGGTCACCACGCGGGTCACGCGCAACCTGCCCAGCCTCGGCTGGATCCGTACCTCCAGGAACACCGCGCCGAACGAGTGCCCGGCCGTGTTGTCCTGGCGTCCGGTCACCTCGACGGAGCTGCCGTGGCGGGTCACGACGTCGCGGTAGGTGTCCCTGCGATCGCGGTCGTTCCGGGCGAACAGGTGGCCGTTCCCGGTCACGACCTCCTCGGCGGGCACGCCGTGCAGCGGGGAGCGCGGGTCGGCGACGGCGAGCGCGATCACGGCGTCCCGCGCGCGCCGCGCCGCGTCGGCCGCCGGGCCGGCCACGCTGGGCATCGTGGACGACCCCGCCGACAGGGACGCGTCGGGGTACGTGGTGTCGCCGAGCAGCGTCGTGACCTGGCCGAGCGGCATGCCGAGCCCCTCGGCGACGACCTGGGTGAGCACGGTGTAGGTGCCGGTGCCGATCTCCTGGGTGGCTGCCCGCAGGGTGGCCCGCCCGTCGGGGCCGATCGCGAGGTGGGCCTGCGACGGGATGTAGCCGTAGGTGTGGGTCTCGGTGGCCATGCCCCACCCGACGTACTCGTCGCCGTCCCTGGTTGTGCCCGGCCTGGGGTTGCGCCGGGCCCAGCCGAACGCCTCGGCCGCGGTCCGGTAGCACTCCAGCAGTTGCTTGCCGGCGTAGGCCTGGCCGGTCTCGCTCTGCTGGTCGATCTCGGTGTGGTTGCGGATCCGGAGTTCCACCGGGTCGATGCCGAGCTCGTGGCTCAGCTCGTCCATGGCGGTCTCGAGGCCGAAGTGCGCGGTCGTCTCCGGTGAGCGCATGTAGCTCGACGTCGGCAGGTCCAGCCGCACGCCCAGCTGCCGCACGTGGACGTTCGGGCAGGCGTACAGGCGGAGCGTGGAGTCGCTGCCGTTGTAGATGTTCTCGTCTATGCGCGTCACCTGTGCCGTCGAGGTGTCGACGATGGCGGTCAGCGTGCCCTGCCGGGTGGCGCCGAGCCGGAGGTGGTGGCGGTACTCGGCGCGGTGGCCGTTGGAGGTGTACATCTGCGCGCGCGACAGCACCAGCTTCACCGGCCGGCCGGCGAGTTGCGCCGCCGCCGCGGTGAGCAGCGTGTGCGGATAGGTGGGGCCCTTGGCGCCGAAACCACCGCCCAGGTAGGGCGAGATGACCCGGACGCTCCCCTGACCCTTGCCGAACGCGAACGCCACGGCGTTGCGGGCGAAGACCACGCCCTGGGTGCTCTCGTACAGGATCAGCGTGCCGTCCTCCCAGACGGCGGTGGTGGTGTGCGGTTCGATCGGGTTGTGGTGCTGCATCGGGCTGCTGTAGGTCTGGTCGATGCGCACCTCGGCCTGTTCGAGCGCCGCGGCGGCGTCGCCGCGGGCGGCCTCGTTGGGCCTGTTGCGGAACTTCTCCGGCAGGAACGCCTCGCCGAGCACGTCCGCCATCCGCGCGACCGGATCCTCCGCCCGGTAGCGCACCTTCACCAGGTTCGCGGCCTCCTGCGCCTGCTCCAGGGTCTGGGCCAGGACGTACGCGACCGGCTGCCCGTGGTGGTGCACCCGCGTGTCCTGCATGGGAACGAACGACCTGTTGTAGGGAAAGCTCGGCAGTCTCAGCCTCGGCATGTCGGCGTGGGTGTAGACCGCGACAACGCCCGGATGCGCCAGCGCCGCCCTCGTGTCGATCTCCACGACCTCGCCGCGGGCGATCGTGCTCATCACCAGGAAGCCGTGCAGCACGCCGGCCACCTCGTTGTCCGCGGCGTAGCGGGCCGCGCCGGTGACCTTCGCCCGGCCGTCCACCCGCGCCACGCCCTGCCCCACCAGCCCGCTCATCGAAGCCCTCCCAGATCGCTGAGGATGCTCACCAGCGCCCGCTGGACGAGCTCGACCTTGAACCTGTTCCCTTCGCGCGGCTCGGCGTCCCTGACCAGGAGCCGGCCCGCCTCGGCGATCGCCTGCCCGGTGAGCGGCCGGCCCCGCAGCGCCGCCTCGACCCGGACGTCCCGCCACGGACGGGTGCCCACGCCGCCGAACGCCAGCCGTACGTCCTGCACCACGCGCCCCCTCGTCCGCAGCGCCGCCGCCACCGACACCACCGCGAACTCGAACGTGGCCCGGTCGCGCAGCTTCAGGTAGCGCGACTCCCCGGCCAGGGCTGTGCGCGGCACGTCCACCCAGGTGATCAGCTCGCCCGGCCGCATCGCGGTCTCCCGGTCCGGCGTGGACCCGGGGAGGAGATGGAAGTCGGCGATCGGGACGGCCCGCTCGCCACCCGGGCCGAGCAGGTGCACGGTCGCGTCCAGCGCGACCAGCGCCACCGCCAGGTCCGAGGGGTGCGTGGCGATGCAGTGGTCGCTCCCGCCCAGGATCGCGTGTCCCCGGGTGTCCCCCGTGATCGCCGGGCAACCGCTGCCCGGGACCCGCTTGTTGCACGCCGAGGCCGCGTCCCGGAAATAGCCGCACCTCGTGCGCTGCAACAGGTTCCCGCCGATCGAGGCCATGTTCCGTACCTGAGGGGAGGCCGAGGCCAGCAGCGCCTCCGACAGCACGGGGAACTCCCGCCGCACCCTGGGGTGCTCGGCGACCTGGCGCATCCTGGCCGATCCTCCGACGCGCAACCGCCTGGAGTCGACGGTGACACCGTCGGTGCCGAGGCGGTTGACGTCGACCAGGTGGTCATGGGCCTCCGCGCCGTCCCGCATCAGGTTCAGCAGATCGGTGCCGCCCGCCACGAAGGTCGACTCGGGGGTGCTCGCGGCGATCCGTACCGCCTCGGCCGGGCTGCCCGCGACCGTGTAACCGAAGGCCCTCATCGTCGCACCTCCTTCGCGGCGTCGGCGACGGCGGCGACGATGTTCTGGTACGCCGCGCACCGGCACAGGTTCCCGCTCATCCACTCGCGGATCTCCGCCTCGGAACCCGCATGCCCCTCGTCGATGCAGGCCACGGCGGACATGAGCTGACCGGGAGTGCACGCCCCGCACTGGAACGCGTCGTGCCGGATGAACGCCTCCTGCACCGGATGCAACTCCTCGCCCCGCGCCAGCCCCTCCACCGTGGTGACCTCGGCCCCCTGCCGCATCACCGCCAGCGTCAGGCACGACTTGACCCGCTCGCCGTCGACCAGCACCGTGCACGCCCCGCACTCGCCCCAGTCACAGCCCTTCTTGGTGCCGGTCAGGCTCAGCCGCTCGCGCAACGCGTCCAGCAGCGTCACCCTCGGCTCCAGGACGACCTTGCGCAGCTGCCCGTTGACCGTCATGGCGACCTCCACCGACGCACCGGGGGCGACGGCGTACGCCTGAGCGGCGGCGGTCCGGGGAGCCGCGGCAGCGGGAGCGGCGGCGATGCCCGTCCCCCCGGCGGCGGCCGTCCCCGCCGCGGTCACCGCGATGGCCTTGAGCACGGTACGGCGGGTGTGCACGGGCCCCTCGGGTAAGGGATCGTGCTCCGCCGGCGGCTCCAGGAGGCGTTGACGCAGCTCGTTGATCCTCGCGGCCGTCCCCGGATCCGGGTCGTCGGTCAGATCGAAGGAGACGACCTCCTCGACCAGCGGCAGTGCGGTCCGGTCGGCGCGGCGGCGCGCGGGATGCGTCAGATACTCGCGGTAGCCGTCCAGGTCTTCGATCACGAAGATGGCGCCCCATTCGTAGGCACCGCTCCCGTCGCGACCGACGGCGAAGGATCTCACCGACGGGATGACCCTGCCCTGGTCACGCAGGCTTTCGAGAGCCTCCGCCCGCTGCCGCGGTGTCGTATCCGGCCTGAAGGTGAACCGGCTGCCGTGGTAGATCATCTCGCTCCCTTCTTCGTACGGATCGGTCTGGCGGCATGCGAAAGCCCCTGTGGTGCGGATCAGCCGGGCTCAGGTGCCTTCTCGGGCGAGCGGGAGAGGCGTCGCTAGCGTTGGTAGCAGTATTCCGTTATCAAGTATCCATTGTCAACCAGTGCTAACGGAAATGTGTTAGCGCAGGGCTATCCCGGGCGCGAACCTCATGCGGCCGGGAGCGTCAGTCCAGGCAGAACTCGTTGCCCTCGGGGTCGGCCATCACGATGAACCCGCCGCTCATCGGGGGCTCTGGCTCGTGGCGGCTGATCCGCGTCGCCCCCAGGGCGACGAGCCGCTCGCACTCGGCCTCCAGCGCGGCCATCCGCTCGTCCCCCTGCAGCCCGGGAGCCGCGCGGACGTCGAGGTGGACGCGGTTCTTGGCCACCTTGTCCTCCGGCACCTGCTGGAAGAACAGCCGGGGGCCGTGCCCGTCCGGGTCCTCGATGGCCGACCTCGTGTTGCGCTGCTCCTTGGGCACGCCGACCCGCTCGAGGAAGTCGTCCCACGCGGCCAGCGGGTCGGCGCCCTCGGGCAGGTCGACCCCGGGCGGGCCGGGGTGGACGTAGCCCAGGACGTCGCGCCAGAAGGACGACAGCGCCTGCGGGTCGTGGGCGTCGAAGGTGACCTGGATGTGGCGGCTCATCGGGTTGCTCCGTTCGTCGGGGTGTTCGTGTGCAGGTAGAGGTCGCGCAGCAGGCAGACCTCGGACAGATGGTGGATCAGCTCGCGGTTGACGTGCAGCACCAGGTCGGCCATCGGCGCGTCGGGGTAGGGCTCCTTCTCGCCGACCGGGGCCCGGAGCTCGGCCTCGCCGAGGCCGCGCACCCCCGCCAGCCAGCGGTCGAGCTGGGTCTCGAGCTGGCCGAGCGCGGTGGCCGCGCTGCCGGCGTACTCCCAGCTCTCGTACGACGCCGCCGGCGCGCCGAAGTGGGCCGCGTTCCGCGCGGCGAGCACGCCGACGACGACGTGACCGAGCCGCCAGGCGATCGTGGTGAAGGCCGCGGGGACCGGCTCGGGGTGGGCGTAGTCGATCGTGAAGTCCCCGGCGCCGGCCTGTACGGGAGCCGTCGAGCTGCCGCGCGGCCGTACGCTCCAGGCGCCCGGCACCGGCGACCAGAAGTACTCGTCGTCGGTGAGGCCGTCGAGCCTGGCCCGGAGCTGATGGCTCCAGTGGAACTCGAACTGCTCGCGCAGCGTCCGGTTCCAGTCGAGTTCGTCTGCGTCCATGGAGCCACTCTCACACCCATGGCGGACAGGATCGGTCCGCTATCTCTGGCAAGGTGGGTGACATGGGAGTGGCGAGCGGTGAGGAGCGGGGCACGACGGAGCGGGTGCTCACCCTGCTCGGGTTGCTGCAGCAGCGCCAGGTCTGGACCGGCCCCGAGCTCGCCGACCGGCTCGGGGTCACGTCGCGCACGGTGCGCCGCGACGTCGAGCGGCTGCGCGCGCTCGGCTATCCGGTGCATTCCGGCCAGGGCGTCGGCGGCGGCTACCAGCTCGGCCCGGGGCAGGACCTGCCGCCGCTGCTGCTCGACGACGAGGAGGCGATCGCCACCGCGGTCTCGCTGCTCGCCGGGGCGGGTGGTGCGGTCGCCGGCGCCGGAGACGCCGCGCTGCGGGCGCTGACCAAGCTCGACCGGGTGCTGCCGGTCCGGCTGCGGCACGAGGTGCGCGCGCTCTCCGGCTCGGTGGAGTCCTTCGGCGGCGGTCGCACGCCGGTCGACCCCGAGGTGCTCATGACGCTGGCCAGGGCCTGCCGCGACGAGGTCGAGGCCGCCTTCGGCTACCCGTCCGGGGGCGAGGTGCGACAGCGGCGGGTCGAGCCCTACCGGCTGGTGGCCTCCGACCGGCGCTGGTATTTGCTCGCCTACGACCTCGACCGCGACGACTGGCGCAACTTCCGCGTGGACCGGATGGCCGAGGTGATCGCACGGACCTGGCGCTTCCGCCCGCGCGCGGCGCCCGACGCGGCGGCGTACGTGCAGGAGAACGTGGCCAGCCGGGTCTACCCGCACCAGGCGCGCTTCCTGGTGCACGCGCCGGCCGACACGGTACGCGCGCAGATCCCGGCGTCGGCGGGCGTCGTACGGGAGCGCGGGAGCGAGCGCTGCGAGGTGCTCAGCGGCGCCGGCAGCCTCGACCGCGTGCTGGTCCACATGCTCCTGCTGGGGCACGACTTCGAGGTGCTCGACCCGCCGGAGCTCCGGGGGCGCTGCCGCGAGCTGGCCGGGAAGCTGCTGTCGGCCGGCGCCGGCGCGGAGGAGCCGTGAGCCGCGGACCCGGCCCGGGTCAGGGGATGCGGGCCACGGCCCCGTAGTTGCCCGACGTGCTCGGCTCGTCCCCGCAGGCCAGGTCGCCGCCGGCGGGGCGCCACTGGGGGACCCAGACCAGCCCGGGTTCGACCAGGTCGAGCCCTTCGAGCAGGGCCGCCACCTCCTCGCGGGAGCGGATCGCGAGATGGGGCAGGGTCATGGCGAGCAGGTCGCGGATGGCGGGCAGGAGCTCCGGCGGGATGCCGTCGAACGTGGTGTGCAGCAGGCAGAGGAAGCTGTCCGCCGGCGCCGTGTGCCGGATGCGCTTGACGACGTAGTGGGCGTGCTCGTCGTCGTCGAGGCTGTAGGCCGACAGCACCAGCACGGCCATGGGCCGGTCCCAGTCGAGGAACGTCTGCACCACGTGGTCCCGGAGCATCTCGTCGATCTCCCGGATGTCGCCCTCCACCACGCGCACCAGGTCGGTGAAGGGCTCGATGGTGGCCTGGGCCATGGCCACCACCATCGGGTTGCTCTCGACGTACAGGACCCGCGGGGCCGGGCCGGCGGCGTTGCGCGCCATGTCGTGCAGGCGGTGCCCCGCCGAAAGGCCGCTGGGGATCCCGCTGCCCACGATCATGAATTGGTCGACGCCTTCGCCGGCTAAATGGCTAATCACCCGGGAGAGGAACTCGAGCACCGAGCGGGCCGCTGTCGTGAGGGCGGGGGCCGCTTGATCGAAATGGCGTACCGTGTCCTTGTCGACCAAGAAGTTGTTCTTGCCACCGGCCGCCGCGTCGAATATCCGCGTGATTCTGGCCTGCGTGGTTTCGAGCTTGGCCAAGTTTCGGACAGCACGCTGGTGCATGAGCGTTGCCCCTTTCCCCTCGCCGCCGACCTTTTCTCGGTTAGCGATCTATGGACCTCACTCGATGACTCGAACCATATGTTCCAACAATTCCAGTCAATGACAACACGATAGACCGGTTATCTTGGGAAATGTTTGTTACCAGAATCGCCGTGGCAGGATACGATGACCGGCTTCCCATGTCAGGCCGCCTGCTTGTCCACGGCCGACACCACGGCGGCGGCGCCGCCCGGATCCGGTCCCCGAGCTCCGCGGCCCCGCACCAGTAGGAGGGGCCGGTCACGGCGGCTCCGAGCGCGGTGGCCGGCCGATCGGAGATCAGGTGCCGGAACCGTACGGCGGCAGGCGCCACGCCGGTCGCGGCCGGCCGGGACGCCCGGAGCGGCCGGTCGTTGAGCGCCGGCAGGCCCACGGCGGGGACACCGGCCCGCAGCCCGGCCTCCCGCGGCGCGCGTACCGCGAGGCCGGTGAGGTGATCGGCGCGTCCGGCCGCCCGGTTTCCGCACCTGCGGCCGGTCGGCTCCACCGGCTGCGGGCGCATGCTCGGCACGCCCATGGCCCCGGCGACGTGAAAGCCGGCGGAGGCGGGCACGTCCCCCCGGGTGCCCACTCCGACGATCAGGATTCGCATACGGCACTCCCGCCTCGTTGCTCGCATGGTAGAGCGGCGGAGTGCCGTTTCCCTAGGGCCGATACCGGCATCGCTATGGCTGACACCGGCTTTCCCCGGCGCGACACCGGCCTTCCTCGGACCGGAACCGGCCATCCCCGGGACCGGAACCGGCCATCCCCCGGATCGGACCGGTCGACCGGTGCCGCCCTGGGCGGGCTGGGGTCGACCGGTGCCGCCCTTGGCGGGCGCGGGTCGGTCGGTTCCGATCCGGGAGGGCGGGGGGTCAGTCGGTGCCGGCCTCCATGGCCGCGTGGTCGAGCAGCTCGTCGTCCTCGGCGGCCTCGCCGCGGGAGGCGATCGCCTCAGCGCCGCCCTCGGGCATGGCGCCGATGAGCCCGGTCGGCGCGGCCTGCGTGGCGCCCAGCAGGGTCGCGTGCGGGCTGCCGACCATGCCGAGCCCCGCGTACTGCTCCAGCTTCGCGCGGGAGTCGGCGATGTCGAGGTTGCGCATGGTGAGCTGGCCGATACGGTCGAGCGGCCCGAAGGCGGAGTCCTCGGTGCGCTCCATCGACAGCTTGTCCGGGTGGTAGCTGAACGCCGGCCCCGAGGTGTCCAGGATCGAGTAGTCCTCGCCGCGCCGCAGCCGCAGCGTCACCTCGCCGGTGACGGCCGCCCCGACCCAGCGCTGCAGCGACTCGCGCACCATCAGCGCCTGCGGGTCGAGCCAGCGGCCCTCGTACAGCAGCCGGCCCAGCTTCCGCCCCTCGGTGTGGTAGCCGGCCAGGGTGTCCTCGTTGTGGATCGCGTTGACCAGCCGCTCGTAGGCCGCGTGCAGCAGCGCCATGCCCGGCGCCTCGTAGATGCCCCGGCTCTTGGCCTCGATGATCCGGTTCTCGATCTGGTCGGACATGCCCAGGCCGTGCCGGCCGCCGATGGCGTTGGCCTCCAGGACCAGGTCGATCGCCGAGGCGAACTCCTTGCCGTTGATCGTCACCGGCCGCCCCTGCTCGAAGCCGATGGTGACGTCTTCGGCGGGGATCTCGATCTCGGGGTCCCAGAACCGCACGCCCATGATCGGCTCGACGATCTCGATGCCCGCGTCGAGGTGCTCGAGCGACTTGGCCTCGTGGGTCGCGCCCCAGATGTTGGCGTCGGTGGAGTAGGCCTTCTCCGTGCTGGACCGGTAGGGCAGGTCACGGGCGAGCAGCCACTCGGACATCTCCTTGCGGCCGCCGAGCTCGCTGACGAAGTCGGCGTCCAGCCACGGCTTGTAGATCCGCAGGGACGGGTTGGCCAGCAGGCCGTAGCGGTAGAACCGCTCGATGTCGTTGCCCTTGAAGGTCGAGCCGTCACCCCAGATCAGCACGCCGTCGTCGAGCATCGCGCGCACCAGCAGGGTGCCGGTGACGGCCCGCCCGAGCGGGGTGGTGTTGAAGTAGGTCCGGCCGCCGGAGCGGATGTGGAACGCCCCGCAGGCCAGGGCCGCGAGCCCCTCCTCGACGAGGGCGGCCCGGCAGTCGACCAGCCGGGCGACCTCCGCGCCGTACGCCGTGGCGCGCCCGGGCACCGAGGCGATGTCGGGCTCGTCGTACTGGCCGATGTCGGCGGTGTAGGTGCACGGCACGGCACCCTTCTCGCGCATCCAGGCGACCGCCACAGAGGTGTCGAGGCCGCCGGAGAAGGCGATCCCGACGCGTTCGCCGACAGGGAGGGAGGTGAGCATCTTGGACACGAGTAGAAGTATATACATACGACTGCATGACCATTCAAAGCCGGGGGGCCCGCGTGTCGCCACGGTGCAGGTGGGGCTATCCGGACAAGGTTGTCCGGTTGGTACGATGGCCGCCATGCCTGCCGAGCGCCGACCCAACAGGGGACCCAGTGCCGCCGCCGAGAACCGGGCGGCACTGATGGCGGCGGCTCGCGAGGTCTTCGCCACCGCCGGCTACGAAGCGCCGCTCAGCACGGTCGCCCGGGAGGCCGGGGTCGGGCAGGGCAGCCTCTACCGGCACTTCCCCGATCGCATCAGCCTCGCGCTGGCCGTGTTCGAGGAGAGCGTCGCCGAGCTGGAGGCGCTGGCCGCCACGCCCGGCTCGACCCTCGACGACGTGCTGACCGTGATCACCGAGCAGACCATCGCCTCGACCGCGTTCATCACGATGGTGAGCGTGCCGGACCGGCCCGACCCGCGCGTCATCGAGGTGCGTGACCGGGTGGCGCGGGTGCTGGAGGGCAAGCTGCCGCAGGCGCGCGCCGCCGGTCGCGTCCGCGCGGACGTGACGGCCGACGACCTGGTCCTGGTCGTCGGCATGCTGGCCAGCCTGCTGTCGAAGCTGCCGGCACCGGAGCGGGTCGTGACCGCCGGGCGGCTGTGGGACCTGCTCCGCCGGGGGATCGACGGCGCGGCGGCGCGGCGGGGCTGAGAGAGCCGCCCGTCACCTGGTGAGGCCTAGTGGTGGTGGAGGGCGGGCGCCAGCAGGTACTGGTAGAGCTCGTAACCTGCGAACGCGACCACCGGCAGGCCGACCGCGATCAGCAGGCGGCGCGGCAGCGGCGGACGGCCGGCGGGCAGGTCGATGTCCTTGATCGGCATGATCGGCACCTCGGCCAGCGGCTTAGGATCGGGCGCCGCCGTCAGCTCCGGGTGGCGCGCCAGGTAACCCGACGGGAACGAGGTGAGATGGAAGGCGCCGCACGCCGGGCAGCTCGTCCCCGACCAGGGCGGCTGCACGGGCACTCCGGAGCTGAGCCAGATCTCGACCTCGTTGCCGTGATCGTCGGACAGGTGGCGGACGATGTAGTCCTCCTCCCAGACGTACAGGCAGCGCAGGCATTCGAAGGGCCAGGATTCGCGGGATTCGAACCCGTCGCGCACGAGGAACCACCCCCGGGCAGGCGAAGAGCGTTCGACTCGAGTGTCCGCCCCGCCCCGTGCCCCCATGCAAGACGGGGGTTGTGCCACTTCCCGCCACAGAATGCTCACCTGGTGTCAGGTTAGGAGGCCGTCCCGCGTCCTCAGCCGGCGCGCACCCCGGACTGGATGTTCTCCACCACCTCCTGCGGGCTGATGTCCGCCGCCTGGGCGGCGCTCTGCAGGTCCTGCGCGGTGATGTTGGCGGCGTTGCCGTGATCCTCGTTGGGCTCCCCGCAGCCACAGCTCAGACACATGTCTGTCTCCCTTCTCCTGGCGGGCGTTATAGCCGGGCAGCCGGGGCCGAAACGGGCACGTGTCCCACCCGTACCAGAAGTTTGCCGGTGAAGGGGTCAGGATCCGTCACCGTCGATCACTATCTAAACTGGCTCGGTGCAGCCCGACGAGATCACGCTGACCGATCAGCACGACGAACACTGCCATCCCGAGATGGTCCCCGAGCCGCTGGCACGGTCAGAGGCCGAGCGGCTCGCGGGTGCGCTGAAGGCGGTCGCGGATCCGACCCGGCTCCAGCTGCTCAGCATGATCAGCGGCAGCGCCGCGGGGGAGGCGTGCGTCTGCGATCTCACCGCGCCCCTCGGGCTGACGCAGCCCACGGTCAGCCACCATCTGAAGATCCTCGTCGACGCCGGGCTACTGACGCGGGAGAAGCGCGGCAAGTGGGCGTGGTACTCGATCGTTCCCGAGCGGCTCGACGCCCTGCGCGGCCTGATCCCCTGACTCCCGCGTGGCGTCGCGACAGGCCATCAGGCGGGCGAACAGCTCCCGTCCTTCCGCCGTGGCGCGGTGGCCGAGCGGGGCGCTCCCGCCGCACGGCTCGATCAGGTTCGCCTCTCGCAGGATCTCCAGGTGATGCTGCTCGGAGCCGCAGGAGTCACCGTCCTGGCCGGCGAGCACGAGGCTGAGCAGGCGCAGCCGTACGGGGTCCGCCACGGCCTGCAGGCGCCGGGCGTACGCGATGGCGGTGGTCCGGGGAATGGGCCGGCCCGGTCGCGGGCCGGCGCATCCGCCGGTGGGAAGGAGGGGCAGCGACCCCTCTTTCATAGACACATGTCTATCTTTGTGGGCCCCGAGGGGGTTGTCCAGCCGCGGTTACAGCGGCCCGCGGTGCCAGGGGCCGCGGATGGCGTACGTACGGCCCGGCGGGTCCAGCGCGGCCGTGTCGCCGAGCTGGTTGACGAACAGGACCGAGCCGTCCGGGCTGAAGCACGCCCCCGCGAACTCACTGTCGTCGGCGATGTTGACCGCGAACTCGAACGGCTGTCCCCTCCGCGGGTCCAGCCCGATCAGCCGGTTGACGTTGACCAGGCCGGGAGCCAGCGGGTGCGGGTCCGCGTCGGTCGGGCCGGCGTCGTCCTCGCACAGCACGATGCCGCCCCGGGGCGTGAACGTGAGGTTGTCCGGCGAGTCCAGCTCCTTGCGGCCGGGCGACTCGTACACGAGCACGAGCGTGCCGCCATCCCGCCGGCCCGGGACGTACTGCCAGACCTGGCCGTAGCCCTCCAGGTAGCCGTCGGCGTTGGGCGGGTCGCCGTTCTTGACGTCGCCGCCGCTGGTGGAGTTGAAGAAGACGCTGCCGTCGCCGTACCAGCAGCCTTCGAGGCGGTTGAACTTCGCGCCGCCCTTGGCCAGGCCCTGCTGGGTGCAGGTCGGTGCGCCGCCTTCGAGGTCGGGGTCGGGGTCGTCGATGCGCACCCACTCGACCGGCAGGCGGGCGCCCATGGTCTGGCCCTCGCGGCAGTCGTAGCCGTCGACGCCCTTGATCTTGAGCATCTCCAGCACGCCGCCTTCGGCCAGGTCACGCGGGTCGCGGGGGCGGAAGCGGTAGAAGCCGTCGGGCTTGCCGGAGTCGTCCTCGGTCTCGTAGACGTACCCGGTGCGCGGGTCCACCGCGACGGCCTCGTGGGAGAAGCGGCCCATCGCCGTCAGCGGCTGGGAGGGCGCGGGGTGGCCGGGCCGGGGGCCGTGCAGGGGCACCTCGAAGATGTAGCCGTGCTTGCGCTGCCAGCCCTGCGCGGGGCCGGCGGTCGTCTCCTCGCAGGTCAGCCAGCCGCGGTCGTGCAACATCCGGCCGCCCGCGCAGTTGATGATCGTGCCGTTGAGGCTCACGAAGTGGCGCAGCACCTCGCCGCTGCGTAAGTCCACCTCGAGGGTGGTGGTGCCGGCCACGCCCAGCTCGTCGTAGCGCTCCGAGCCCTCGACGTGCACGCGGCCGAGCGGCGAGCCGGGGGCGGTGCGCACCTCGTGGTTGCGGATCAGGCGGGCGGTGTGGCGGTGGGTGCCGGGGAAGGCGGCCATGCCGTCGTGGGCGATGGGGGTGGCGACGCCGTCGGTCATGGGGGTGCCGGTCCTGCCCAGCACGACGTACGAGAAGCCCGCGGGGAGGGCAAGCAGTTCCTCGCCGGTGTTCTTGGAGGGGGTGCGGCGCAGCGGGCCGTACCCCGTCTCGCCGGGGTCGGCGGCGGGGCGGCCGCCGTCGGCCCAGGACGCGTGGGCGGCCAGCGTCTGGATGGCGACGCCGCTGGCCAGCACACCGCCGGTGGTGGCCAGGCCGCGGCCGAGGAAGGATCGTCGATCAAGCTCGGTCATGGTGCTCCCCTCGGGGCGACTTATAGACGTGTGTCTATATGTCGCATGGGATGAACGAGTGCTTACGAAAGCGTAAACGGCGTCTTACGCGCAGAGGGGGCCCATTTATGCCGTTCGTCCGGCAGACCCGCCCCCGGCCTGCTGTTGGACGGGGGCGGGCGAGTGAACGTCAGCGGCGCGCACGCGCCAGCGCGACGAGCGCCGGGAGGAAGGGGATCACCCCGGCGGCGAGCGCGGCGGCCACGGACACCAGCAGCGGCGGCAGGAACAGGGCTCCGGCGGCGCACCCCGCGCCCACCGCCGTCATGGCCAGCCCGCCCAGGCGCTGCGCCCGCCCCCACCCCGGCACGGGGAGCCGGGCACTGATCCTGGGCAGGGCCAGGCCCAGGCCGGCCAGCAGGAGCCCGATCGCGACGGCCATCCCCCGCTCCAGGGGGACGTCGTGGCCGGCGGTGCGCAGCAGCAGGCCGCCGTGCAGAACGGTCAGGAACGGCGGCAGCAGGACGAAGAGGACGTTCATCGACCTCGTCTGCCGGCTCGGGGACGCGACGAGCAGCGGAGGGAGGTGCGGGCGCAGCCGGTCCGCGACCGCGGTCGCGCCCGCCATGACGATGCCGATCACCACCAGGGTCGCCGGCAGCGCCGCCGCCAGGACGAGCCTCGGCACCCGGAAACCGGCCCGGCGCGGGGTGGCCTCCCGGGTCGTCACGAGCTCAGGCAGCGAATCCCACACCGCCCAGGAGATCGCGATCATCGCGACCAGGCTGAGCGAGGACACCATGATGCCGGGCCACGGTGCCCGGAGCCGTTCTGCGGTACGCATGCGGTGATCGTAAATTTGGCGATCAGGGCCGAACATCCCGCGCGGGGCACGTACCGGTCATGTCCGTGAGCATGACCCGGGTCATGCTCACGGACATGACCATCGGCACGCTGCCCTGCGGGAACGGAATGGTTATGCTCCCGCATATGCGGCAGGTGCGATCGATCCGGGACCTGGACGGCTGGGTGGGATTCTCCGGCGGCCGCCCGCCCCTCGTGTTCGGGCTCTTCTTCTGGGTCTCGGTCGCCGTCAGCGCCGCGGTGTTCGCCGGCGCCCTCCCGGTCGTGGGCGACCTGCCGCCGGACAGCCGGCTGCTGCACCAGGTGCTCTTCTACGCGGGCACCGCCGCCCTGTTGCCCGGCGCCGTCCTGTGGACGCTGCTGCCGTGGCGGCCGAGGGCGCCGCTCGCGCGCAGGGCGGTGACCGTGGCGTTCCTGGCCGTGTCGCTGCTGCTCATGTCGGCGGGCGGGGCCGCGGCCCTGCTGATCGTGGGGCTGGCGGTCGCGAACGCGCTGGTCGTGCTCGGGCTGCGCGGCGCCCTCGGCTACGCCGTCGTCGCCGCCCTGCTCAACGTCGTGGTCGGGCTGCTCAACCCCCGCCAGTCCGTGCTCGCGGCGGTCGCCGACGGCACGGTCATGCTGCTGCTGTGCCTGGTGCTCCTCGTGGCCGTGGTCGCGATGTTCGACTCTCAGCGCCGGGCGGAGGAGACCCGCCGCCTGCTGGCCGACCTCGAGCGGGCCCACGCCGAGCTGGGCCGGCACGCGGCGCGCTCGCGCGAGCTGGCCGTCGCCGAGGAGCGCGCGCGGATGGCGCGCGACATGCACGACTCGGTGGGCCACTACCTCACCGTCATCAACGTGGGCCTGGAGAACGCCCGGCGCTACCGCACCGTACGCCCGGAGGACGCCTGGGACGAGGTCGGCCAGGCGCAGGCCCTCACCCGGGAGGCGCTGACCGACACCCGCCGCTGGGTACGCGCGCTCAAGCCGCTGCGCATGGACGGCCTCACCGGACCCGCCGCCCTGCGGGCACTGACCGAGTCGTTCGGTTCGGGGGACACCGGCGTCGCCTTCACGGTGACGGGCACCTGGCCGGACGTGGACGAGAACCGCGCGCTGGTCTGCTATCGGGTCGTCCAGGAGGGGCTCACGAACGCCCTGCGCCATTCCCGTGCCCGGCACATCGAGGTCGCGCTCGACTGCACGGCCGAGCGGCTGGAGGTGACGGTCTCCGACGACGGCACAGGCGCGGAGCCCGGGGCCACCGAGCACGGGTTCGGGCTGCACGGCCTGCGCGAACGCCTGCGGGACGTGGGCGGGGTGCTGGACGTGGTCGGCGCCCGCGGCGAGGGGTTCACGCTCAAGGCGACGGTGCCGGTGTGATGGCGACGGCGATCCGCGTCCTGCTGGTGGACGACCACATCCTCATGCGCGAGGGCCTGCGCAAGCTCCTGGAGATCGAGCCCGGCATCGAGGTCGCCGCCGCCGCGGCCGGCGGCGAGGAGGCGCTGAGCTGGCTGGCCGGGGCCGCCGTGCGGCCGCAGGTGGCCCTCGTCGACGCCCGCATGCCGGGGATGGACGGCGTGGCGCTGGTCGCCCGGCTGCGGGCGGAGTTCCCCGAGGTCGCGCCGGTGATCCTGACCACGTTCGACGACGACGACTACATCTTCGGCGGGCTCCGCGCCGGCGCGAAGGGCTACCTGCTGAAGGACACGCCGCCGGACGAGCTGGTGGCCGCGATCAGGCGGGCCGCGCGGGGGGAGACCGTGCTGGGCGGGGCGGCGACCGAGCGGCTCGTCAGCGCGTTGCGCAAGACGACCGCCCCCGTCCCCGGGCGGGAGCCGGACGCGGCGGAGCCGCCGTGCGGCCTGTCCGCACGCGAGTACGAGATCGCGCTGCTCATCGGCACCGGCGCGGCCAACCGGGAGATCGCGCGCCGGCTGCACATCACCGAGGGCACCGCCAAGAACCACATCTCGAACTGCCTGCGCAAGCTCGGCCTGCGCGACCGCACCCAGCTCGCGGTCTGGGTGTCCCGGCACCCTCACCCGTAACCCGGATCGGGCCCGCGCGTATCGTGGCCGCATGGCTGACGCGATCTTCGAACACCCCCGGCTGGCCGCCGTCTACGACCCGCTGGACCCCGACCGCGGCGACCTGGAGGTCTACGCCGCGATCGCCGCCGAGCTCGGCGCGCGCAGCGTGCTCGACGTCGGCTGCGGCACCGGCACGTTCGCGCTGCTGCTGGCCGGCCGCGGCCTCGAGGTGACGGGGGTGGACCCGGCCGCGGCCTCGCTCGACGTCGCACGGGGCAAGCCCGGCGCCGAGCGCGTGCGCTGGATCCACGGCGACGCCACGGCCCTCCCGCCGATGCGGGCCGACCTGGCCACGATGACCGCGAACGTGGCCCAGGCGATCGTCGAGCCGGCGGACTGGCGGGCCACGCTGGCCGGCGTGCGCGCGTCGCTGCGGCCCGGCGGGCACCTGGTGTTCGAGACCCGCGACCCGGCCAGGAAGGCCTGGCTGGAGTGGAACCGGGCGGCGACGTACCAGGTCGCCGAGCTGCCGGGGCTGGGCCGGGTGGAGCAGTGGTACGACCTGCTCGACGTCAGCGGGCCGCTGGTGACCTTCCGCGGCACGTGGGTGTTCGCCTCCGACGGGCAGGTGCTCACGTCGGACTCCACGCTGCGCTTCCGCGAGCGCGACGAGGTCGAGGCGGACCTGTCGGCCGGCGGCTACACCCTGGAGGAGGTACGCGACGCGCCGGACCGGCCCGGCCGGGAGTTCGTGTTCCTGGCCCGGCGCCCCGAGGACTGATCGGGGAGAACCCCTACGCCGCCGGGCGCAGCCCGCGATGGGCCGCCCGGCGGACGCGCGCCCACGGGTGCGGCGGGGATTCTGGGGGCTCACCGTCCCATCCCAGAACGGGGTCACCATGTTCCGTCTATTCGTCGCAGGCGTCCTGGCCGCGACCCCTGCCGCCACCCCTGCCGCCACTCCGGCCGCCCACCCGGAGGTCGTCGACTGGCTCAGGCAGAACGCCCGGCCGCAGGTCACCCGGGAGATGATCGGCGACGCGACCGTCGTCGGCCTGGGGGAGTCGTCCCACGGCACCCACGAGGAGTCCACGCTCAAGTTCCGCACCCTGCGCCTCCTGGTGACGGAGCTGGGGTTCCGCTCCATCGCCTGGGAGGAGGACTGGACGACGGGCGTACGGGTCAACCGGTACGTCCTGACCGGCGAGGGCGACCTCGACGCCCTGATGCGCGAGCTGACGACCACCTGGCAGACGGCCGAGGTCCGCGAGGTGCTGGCCTGGCTGCGCGCGTACAACGCCGGCCACGACGACAAGGTCCAGTTCGTCGGCGTGGAATACTACGCCACCCGCTCCCTCGCCTACGACGCCGTCTCCTCCTACGTGACGAAGGCCGCCCCCGCCCTGCTCGGCAGGCTGGGCCGGCACCTGGAGCCCATCCGCCCCCGCCACGAGGACACGCACCGGAACCTGATGTGGTACCTGGACGTGACCGACAAGCGCCCCTACATCCGGCACGCCCGGGAGGTGTACGAGCTGGTCGCGCGCCTGCCCCGGACCAGGGAGCAGCGACTGGCCGTGCAGCACGCCCGGCAGATCCTGTCCTGGTACGAGGGCTTCAGCCTCCGGGACAACTACGCCTACCGCGACAGCCGCGCGGCGGAGAACCTGCGCTGGTGGCAGCGCCACACGGGCGACAAGGTGGCCTACTGGGCGGCCTCCGCGCACACGGCCGCCGCGCCGCGCCTGCGGGTGACGCTCGGCGGGGAGGCGATCACGTTCGACAGCGCCGGCTCCCACCTGCGCCGCTGGTACGGCGACCGCTACCGGTCCGTCGGCGTCCTGTTCGACCACGGGACGCTGAACGCGGGACGCGGCTGCGGCACCGCCCCGGCGCCGGTGCCGCGCCCGGACCCCGGCTTCGCCAACCGCGTCTTCGGCGCCGCCGGCCTCGACGAGTACGCGGTGGACCTGCGCGCCGACGCCCCGGAGCCGGTGCGCGAGTGGCTGCGCGGGCCGGCGAAGGTGCGCGGGTACGCGGCCTACGAACCGGCGCGGCCGCAGGGCTCGTACATGTCCGGCGGCTCGCTGGCGGGGTGGTTCGACGTGATCGTGCACCGCCAGGTGATCACGCCCTGTACGCCCCTGCCTGCACGGCCTTGAGAACCCGGCCTTAAGAACATCGTCGGGATTCGGTAAGCGGCCCGGGCCAGGCTACATTCCATCAGCCAGGCCGACCGAGAAGGAGACCACCATGAGGAAGCTCGTCGAATCGACGTTCGTCACGCTGGACGGGGTCATCGGTGACCCGCACGTCTGGGGTGCGCCCTACTGGGACGAGGAGCACCAGGGCTACGGCACGAAGCTGCTGTTCGGGGCCGACGCGCTGCTGCTGGGCCGCGAGACGTACGAGGGGTTCGCCCAGGTCTGGCCCGGCCGCTCCGGCGACCCGTACACGGACCGGATCAACGGCATGCCCAAGTACGTCGCCTCCACCACGCTCAAGGACGCCGACGCCTGGAACGGCACCCTCATCCAGGGGGACGTCGCCGCCGCCGTCGCCGAGCTGAAGCGGCAGCCGGGGGAGAACATCCTGAAGTTCGGCACCGGCTCGCTCGACCGCACGCTGATCGAGAACCGGCTGGTCGACGAGTTCCACTTCTGGATGTTCCCCACCATCGCCGGCGGTGGCGACCGGCTGCTCGACGGCCTGGTGGACCTCACGCACCTCGACCTGCTGGAGACGACCCGCTTCAAGTCGGGCATCATCGTCCTCACCTACGGGCTCAAGCCCTAGGCCGGCCGGCGGCGGTGTACTAATATCCGCTGCACGGCGGCACTCTCCCGCCGAACCTCCAGAGCGGGTCCCCACGCGACCCGCCCGACGCGGGGGCAAAGGGGACGTCAGGCGCCTCGGGAGCCGCGCTCCGACCGGTCCGCGTTCTTTCGCGGCCGCCACGGGCCGCGGGCGTGGGCCGGGCCCTGGCGATGGCCGCGGGAAGAGCCGTACATGACCAGCAAGAAGCAGCTCAAGGCGCGCATCCGGGCGCGGATGGCCAAGACGGGCGAGAGCTACACCACGGCCCGCCACCACGTCGTCGGCCCTGCGGTCGGTGCCGCCGCGACGGCCGCCGACGGCGGATGGCGCTTCTCGGGCGGGCGGCACCCGTCCAGCGCCGCGATCGCCGCCGTCCTGCTCAACCAGGGCGCCGTCGTCAGCGAGCCGCTGGTGTTCCTGGCGGGCGGGGGCATCGGAGCCGGGTACATCCTGTGGGAGTTCAAGCACGACGGGGCCCGGCACGTGACGCTGGGCTTCCGCAACCAGTGGCAGTACCACGACCGCTGGATGGCCAAGACGCTCGGCCGCCTCGGGGTGCCGTACGAGGAGCACCGCACGTCCGGGGTCCGCGCGGCGAGCCGGCGGCTGGCCGCGGAGCTGGACGCCGGCCGGCCCTGCGTGGTCCTGCCCGACCGCTACCACCTGGGCTACTGGCACCTGCCCGCCTCCCTGGACGGGCACGGCGGCCACCCGGTGGTCGCCTACCGGCGCGACGCGGACGGGGTGTTCCTGGACGACCGGGGCCAGGCGCCGATCCACATCCCCCAGGAGCGGTTCGACGCCGCGCGGGCCCGGGTCGGCTCGTACGGGAACGTGCTGCACGTGCTCGGCGAGGCCGAGCCGGACGAGGCCACCCTGGCGGGCGCTGCCCGCGAGGGGCTGCGCGACTGCGCCGAGCACCTGTCGGCCGCCTCCGACTCCTTCTCGCTGCCCGCCTGGCGCAAGTGGGCCCGGCTGCTGACCGACACCCGCAACGCCAAGGCGTGGCCGAAGGTCTTCGCCGACCGGCAGGGGCTGGCGGACGCCCTGCTGTCGGTCTGGGAGGGGGCGGAGCCGGTGGGCATGGACGGCGGGAACCTGCGCGACCTGTTCGCCGACGCGCTGGACGAGGCCGCCACGCTGCTGGAGCGGCCCGCGCTGGAGGAGCTGGCCGGCCGGTTCCGGGAGATCCACGCGCTCTGGCACGACCTGGCGGAGACCGCGCTGCCCGCCGAGGTGCCGGAGTTCGCGCGGATCCGGGAGCTGACCGCCGCGATCAAGGAGAGCGTCATGGCGGACGGCACCGCCGGCGACCCGGCCGCCGCGCGGGCGTCCCGCGAGCTGTGGGGGGCCCGCGCCGCCGCGAACGACTCCCTCGCCGCGGCCGGCGACCCGGCCCCGCTCTTCGCGGCTCTCGGCACCCGCCTGGGCGCCGTCCACGAGGCCGAACGGGCGGCCGTCGCCCGCCTGGCCGAACTGACGGCCTGACGGGGACGGGGCGGGCGTGCCGTTCCGGCACGGGGCCGGCACGCCCGCCACGATCCCGCCGAACTCGCGGCGCGCCGGTCGACGGGCGGCTACTACGGCTGCTCGTAGGGTCGCTGCTGCTAGGAGGCGTGGCCCTTGGGCGGGTAGACGCGCAGGGCCGCCTCCAGGGCGCCGGCCTCCTCGGGCGTGAGCCGTTCGAGGAAGTGCACCAGCGTGGCCGCCCGGTTGCCGCTCCTGGCCAGCGACTCGCGCATCATCTCGGCGGTGTACGCCTCCTTCGACGAGACCGCCTCGTAGATGTAGGCCCGGCCCACCGCCTCGCGCTTGAGCAGGCCCTTCGTGTGGAGCTTGTCCATCACGGTCATCACCGTCGTGTACGCGAGGGGGCGCTCCCGGCGCAGGTGCTCCAGGACGTCCCTGACCGAGGCGGGCTGCTTGGTGGCCCACAGGTGATCCATGATCGTGGACTCGAGCTCTCCCAGGCCGCGCGCCATGTGACAGGCCCCCTCCAACCGCGCCGCGCCCAATGCTACCGGCGATCGTAGACGTCCGCCGGGACCTGCGGTTGACACCGAAACCAACCAAGCGCATGCTTCGGTACGGCGAGGGGGCCACCAGGCTCTCCCAGAGGTGAGGGGATCGATCGATGGGACCTGCCGTGCCGGCCCCCGAGGGCCTGACCGCCGCCGGGCACAGCCGCCGCACCCTGCTCGTCGCGGGCGGGATCCTGGTGACCGGAGCGGCGCTCGGGCAGACGCCCGCGTACGCCGAGGCCGACTACGACGTCGTGGTCGTCGGGGCGGGGGCCGCGGGGATGACCGCCGCGCTCACCGCGGCCAAGCGCGGCCTGCGCACCGTCGTGCTGGAGAAGGCCCCCACCTTCGGCGGCTCCGCGGCCCGGTCGGGCGCGGGCATCTGGATCCCGTGCAACGAGGTGATCCTCGCCGCCGGCGTGCCGGACACCCCCGCCAAGGCCGCCGCCTACCTCGCGCGCGTCGTGGGCGGCACGGTGCCGGTCGAGCGGCAGCAGGCGTTCCTCGCCGCCGGACCGGCCATGATCTCGTTCGTCATGCGCAACAGCCCGCTGCGGTTCCGGTTCATGCAGGGCTACTCCGACTACTATCCCGAGTTCCCCGGCGGGATGCCGAACGGGCGCTCCATCGAGCCGGACCAGCTCGACGGCCGCGTCCTCGGCGCCGAGCTCGCCCGCCTCAACCCGCCGTACATCCCCACCCCGGCCGGCATGGTCGTCTTCAGCGCCGACTACAAGTGGCTGACGCTCAGCGCGGTCCACCCGAAGGGGATCGAGGTGTCCGCCGCGTGCCTGCTGCGGGGCACCGAAGCCGCGCTGCGCGGGGAGCAGCCGCTCACCATGGGGCAGGCGCTGGCCGGCGGCCTCCGGGCCGGGCTGCTCGCGGCCGGGGTGCCGGTGTGGCTCAACACGCCCCTGCTCGACCTGCACGTCGAGGCGGGCCGGGTCGCGGGCGTGGTCACGTCCGCCGGCCTGGTCAGGGCGCGGCGCGGGGTGATCGTGGGGTCGGGCGGGTTCGAGCACAGCGCGGCGATGCGGGCCGAGTTCCAGCGCCAGCCCATCGGCACCGACTGGACGATCGGCGCCAAGGAGAACACCGGCGCCGGCATCGAGGCCGGCGAGCGGGCCGGCGCCGCGCTGGACCTGATGGACGACGCCTGGTGGGGCCCGGTGATCCCGCTGCCCGACGAGCCGTACTTCTGCCTGGCCGAGCGCACCCTGCCGGGCTGCGTCATGGTCAACGGCAACGGCGTGCGCTTCGCCAACGAGGGGGCGCCGTACAGCGACATCGTGCACACCATGTACGACCGCAACACCCCGTCCGCGCCGCACATCCCCGCCTGGCTGATCGTCGACCAGAACTACCGCAACCGCTACCTGTTCAAGGACGTCGCGCCGCTGCTGCCCTTCCCCGACGCCTGGTACGACAGCGGCGCCGTGCACCGCGCCTGGTCCATCGAGCAGCTCGCCGACCGGATCGGGGTGCCGAGGGCGGCCCTGCGCGCCACGATCACCCGCTTCAACGGGTTCGCGCTGGCGGGCCGGGACGCCGACTTCCACCGCGGCGACAGCGCCTACGACCGCTACTACGCCGACCCGCACGTCAAGCCCAACCCCTGCCTGGCGCCCCTGTGGCTGCCGCCCTTCTACGCCTTCAAGATCGTCCCCGGCGACCTGGGCACCAAGGGCGGCATGCGCACCGACGCCCGTGCCCGCGTGCTGCGGGCGGACGGCTCGGTGATCCCCGGCCTGTACGCGGCCGGGAACGCCAGCGGCGCCGTCATGGGCCACAGCTACGCCGGCTCCGGCTCCACCCTCGGACCGGCCATGACCTTCGGGTACGTCGCGGCGAACGACCTCGCCGGCACCCCCGTCGCCTGAAAACGGCACGACTTCGGACCTGGCCTCCCAGTAGCGTCGATCGACGGGGTGCGCCGTCCGCCCGCCGGAGGCAGGTCATGAAGTCCACCAGGGTCGTCGTCACCGGGTCCGCGAGCGGGATCCGGCGCGTGCCGGGCTGACGGGCGTGGGCACGGGCACGGGCATGGGCGCGGCGCGGACGTTCCTGCTCTGGACGTTCCTGCGGGCCATGTCCCACCGGGGCTACGTGCTCGCCTCCAGCCTCTACTTCGTCGTCGTCGCCCGGCTCTCCGCCGGTGAGCTGATCCTTCTCGGCACGGTCGTGGCCGCCACGATGCTGGTCTCCGACATCCCCGCGGGCGCCTGGTCGGACACCGTCAGCCGCCGGTGGTCGCTGGTCGCCGGGCACGGGCTGCTGGCCGCCGGCATGGTGATGACCGGCTTCGTGACCGCCTTCCCGTGGATCGTGGTGACGCAGGTGCTGTGGGGGCTGGGCTGGGCGCTGTCGGCCGGGGCCGACGTCGCGTGGCTCACCGACGAGCTCACCGGGCCGGACCGCGCCGCCGGTCGGCCCGCCGGCGACCCTGCCCGGCGGCCCGCCGGGCGGCCCGCCGGCGACCCCGCCGGGCCGGACGGGATCGCGCGGGTGCTGGCCGCCGCGGCTCGCTGGGAGCTGGCCGGTGGGGCGGCGGGGATGGTGGTGTTCGGGGTGCTCGGCTGGGCGGCCGGTCTGTGGGTGGCGATCGTCGTCTCGGGCGCGGGCGTCGCGCTGGCCGGCCTGTACGTCGCCGCCCGCTTCACCGAGCGCGGCTTCACCCCCGTGACCCACCGCCGGCGGGCCGCCTCGCTGTCGACCCTCCGGCGCGGTCTCGCCCTCGCCCGCCGGGACCGCGAGATCCGGCTCGTGCTCGCCGCCACGGTGATCGTCAACGGGGCCACGATGATCACCTGGATCTTCCCCAGGCAGCTCGTCGCCCTCGGATTCCCGGCCGGCGATCCCACGCTCTGGTACACGGGTCTCGGGATCCTCGCCTCGCTGGCCGGGGTCGTCGCGCTGCGGGCCGTCGAGGGCCGGATCGGCGGCGCGGGCGTCGTACGACGGGCCTACGCGCTCGCCTGCCTCGCCGGCGTGCTGGGCCTGCTCGTGCTCGCCTGGGCGCCCGTCGCGCTGCTCGGCGGGCTCGGCATGCTGCTCGTGACCGGGATCTGCGACCCCCTCACCCGGGTCGCGAGCGTGGTCTGGGTCAACCGGCGCACCACGAGCGACGTGCGGGCCACCGTGCAGTCGTTCCTCTCGCAGGCCGAGACCGGCGGCGAGATCGTCGGCGGGCTGGCGCTGGCCGCCCTCGCCCAGAGCGCCGGCCCGGTCACCGCCCTGCTGGCCGCGGGCCTGCTCATCGCCTGCGCGGGCGCCGTGATCGGTCCGCGGGCATCGAGGCGCCCTTCGACGCCGGACGGGCTAGGGTGAGCCCCGAAGGGAGGGGGTCCATGCGCACCAGGCTGCCCGCCGCGCTGCTCCTCCTCCTGTCCTGGTTCCTGCCGGCCGCCGCCCACGCGCAGCCGGTCCAGCAGGTGACCGCCGCGCAGACCGCGACCTGGCGGGCCGAGCAGCAACATTCCGGGGTGCGGCAGGTCCCGCACCCGGCCCCCGCCGTACGCGCCTGGGCCGGCCCGAACACCGTGACCGGCGCGGCCGCCGCGCCCGGGTCCGGGCTGCCCCGCTTCCGGTCCCCGTGGGCCGTCCTCGTCCCTGACCGGGGCGCCGACGCCCCCGAGGCCCGCAGGCCGCCCGCCGCGGCGGCGCGGGCGCCTCCCTCCACAGTGCGCTGAAGATCCCTTTTCCGCACTTCCGAGCCTGTGGAGGCTTCCATGTTCCGTGCGCCGTTCTGGCGTGCGGTGGCGGCGTGTGCCGTCATCGCGATCTCATTAGCGATCACCCTTACCGCCGCCCCGCGCCTGGGCCTCGACCTGCGCGGCGGCACCCAGCTCGTCTTCGAGACGAGGGACTCGCCGACCGTCGGGGCCGACGCCGCCGCCACCGACCGGGCGCTCGACGTGCTGCGCCGGCGGGCGGACGCGCTCGGCGTGGTCGACCCCACCCTGGTCCGCTCCGGCGAGCGGCGGATCATCGTCGAGCTGCCCGGCGTGCTCGACCCGCGGCAGGCGGCCGAGGTCATCGGCCGTACCGCGCAGCTCGCCTTCCACCCCGTGCTCGGCGCGGCCGAGCCGGGCGACCGGTCGGCGTTCCGCGACGAGAACGGCGGCCTGCTGAAGCTCGGGCCCGCGGCCATCACCGGCGACGGGGTGAGCGACGCCGCCGAGCGGAGCGACCCCCAGCGCGGCCCCGGCTGGTGGGTGAGCATCGACTTCCGTGAGGAGGGGGCCTGGCAGCGGCTGACCGGGGAGGCGGCCTGCCAACCTCCTGACGACCCGCGGCGCAGGGTCGCCATCGTGCTCGACAAGGAGGTCATCTCCTCGCCGCCGCTCGATCCGTCCGTGCCCTGCCGTACCGGGATCCCGGGCGGCAGCGCCGACATCACCGGCTCGTTCACGCACGAGGAGGCGCGCGACCTGGCCGTGCTGATCAAGGGCGGCGCGCTGCCGGTGCCGCTCCAGCTCGTCGAGCAGCGGACGGTCGGCCCGACGCTCGGCGCGGCGGCCATCGACGCCAGCGCCAGGGCGGCGGTCGCCGGGCTGGTCCTGACCGCCGTCTTCATCGTGGCCGCCTACCGCCTGGCCGGGCTGCTGTCGGTGCTCGCGCTGGCCTGCTACGGCCTGATCTCGTACGCGGCGCTGGTGGCGATGGGCGCGACCTTCACGCTGCCGGGGCTGGCCGGGTTCGTGCTGGCCATCGGCATGGCGATCGACGCCAACGTGCTGGTCTTCGAGCGGGCCAGGGAGGAGTACCAGCAGGCGCCCCGCCGCGGGCTGCGGGCGGCTCTCGACCGGGGCTTCCGGAACGCCTGGAGCGCGATCGCCGACTCCAACGTCACCACCCTGATCGCCGCCGGGCTGCTGTTCTGGCTGGCCTCGGGCCCGGTCAAGGGCTTCGGCGTGACCCTGGCCGTCGGCGTGGCCGCCTCGCTCGTCTCGGCCCTGCTCATCACCCGCGTGCTCGTCCAGGCCGTCATCGGCCGGATCCGGCCGCGCGTGTCGGGGCTCGGCTCGGCCGGGACCGTCCGGACGTGGCTGGCCGGCCGGAACCCGCAGCTCATGCGGGCCGGGAAGGTGTGGCTGGGGATCGCGGGCGGGCTGGCGGCGGTGGCCGTGGCCGGGCTGGTCGCCCGCGGCCTGAACTTCGGCGTCGAGTTCACCGGCGGGCGGCTGGTCGAGTTCGCCACCTCCAGGCCGATCTCGGCCGACGCCGCCGGGCAGGCGGTGGCGCGGGCCGGGTTCCCGACGGCGGTGGTGCAGGCGGGCGACGACGGGGTCTCGGTACGCGCCGCGCGGCTCGGCATCGAGGACGTGGCCGGGATCGAGCGGGCACTCGAAGGCCAGGCGGGCGAGGTGACCAAGCGGCGCGAGGAGTTCATCGGCCCGAGCCTGGGCGAGGAGCTGCGCCGCAACGCCCTCGTCGCGCTCGGCGTGGCCGTGGCGATGCAGCTGGTGTACCTGGCGGCCAGGTTCCGGTGGACGTTCGGCGTGGCGGCCGTGCTGGCCCTGCTGGTGGACGTGGCCGTGGTGGCGGGGCTGTTCGCGTGGCTGGGCAAGCCGGTCGACGGCGTGTTCCTGGCCGCGACGCTGACCGTCGTCGGCTACTCGGTCAACGACAAGGTGGTGGTGTTCGACCGGGTCAGGGAGTTGTGGACGGCCCGCGTGCCGTTCGCGGCGGCGGTCGACGGGGCGATCCTGCAGACGCTGCCGCGTACCGTCAACACCGGGCTCGGGGCGCTGTTCATCCTGCTCGCGCTGATGGCCTTCGGGGGCGACTCGCTGCGTGACTTCGCGCTGGCGCTGGTGGCCGGGATCGTGACGGGCACGCTGTCGTCGGCCTTCGTGGCCGGGCCGGCGGCGATCCTGCTCGGCAGGTTCGACCGGCGCCCGCCGCCCCCTCCCGCGTCCGCGAAGCCGCAGGTGCCGCGGGGTGCGGTCGTGTGATGGCACCGGGCCCGAGCTCCGGCCGGGCGCCGGCGTCCCCGGCCGGCGGCGCGCATCCCGGGCCGTGATCGGGGAACAGGTCCGGCATGGAGGTGCTGAGCAGCCGCGTGCTGCTGCGCCCGGGTGACCCCGCGCGCAGCCGCCGCTTCTACGCCGAGACCCTCGGCCTGGCCGTCTATCGCGAGTTCGGCCCGCCCGACCATCCGGGCGTGGTCTTCTTCCTCGGGCAGGGCTTCCTGGAGCTCTCCGGGGCCGCGCGGGACGGTGCCGGGCCGGGGGTCTCGCTCTGGCTGCAGGTACGCGACGTGGCGCGCGAGGAGGAGCGGCTGCGGGCGGCGGGCGTCACCGTGCTGCGCGAGGCCCGCCTGGAGTCGTGGGGGCTGGTCGAGCTGTGGATCGCCGATCCCGACGGCCACCGCATCGTCCTGGTGCAGGTCCCGCCCGATCACCCCTTGCGCCGCGACACCCGCTGACCGCCGCGGACGGGGGTCACCAGGTCCACATCCCCACCCGTACCGGGACCCCGGAGGAGGCGTGCACGACGGGAGGGCCCTGCGGGGCGGGCAGGCCGGCGGCCTGGACCAGGTCCTGGTCGAGGCGGGTGAGCTCGGCCCGGCGCAGCGGCCAGGGCGGGTGCTCCACCCGCGCCCGGGCCGTCCGGCCCGCCACGACCGTGAACAGCCGGTAGCGGGCGGTCAGGAACAGCGCCAGCTCGTCCACCTCGCCGGCCGGCAGCAGCGGGCCCGTCGCCACCTCCGCGTCGCACCGGGCCCCGTTCCCATGACGCCGGCACCTGTACCGGACGCGGCCCCCGCCCACCCGCACCGACATGTCGGACCAGAAGTACGGCAGCCAGAAGCCCGCCCGGCCGCCCAGCGCCGCGGTCAGGCGCCCGGCGTCCAGCGACAGGAACCAGATCCCGCGGCGGCCCAGATCGTCGCGTACGTACGTCCGCACGTTCGTCTCCGGGAACCTCGACAACCACGGCACGGCGGGCAGGCCGGGCACCCGCACCCCCTCCATGAGGAACGGCGTCAGCCCTACCCAGGCGGACCCGTCGAAGGTCTCGACCGTGAGCGAGCCCGGCACCAGCGCCTGCACGACGGCCGGCGGACAACGCCAGTGGAGGAAGGTGATCTCCGACCACTGGTGGTACATCACCGGCCGGGCGACGTGAAGAGACGATGGCGCTCGCACACCCCGGCCCCTGCCCCCAGCGGCGCCCGGCATTCTGCCCGGGCGGCAAGCGGCGTACTGACGAGTTCCGTAAGCTTTCATGACACGAGCGGAGCGCAAGGAGGATCATGCCCCCCAAGATCACCACTGCCCTGGCCGTGGCCGCGTCCATCGCCCTCACCCCCGTCGCCGCCCACCTGACCGCCACGGGCGCGTCCGCCGCGGCCAAGCCCAACCTGCGCGCCTGCTACGACGGCAGGTGCGAGCTCACCCTCACCAAGAGCGTGTCGTTCCGGGTCAGCCCCCGCTTCGGCATCACCAGGCTGGCCATCGCCTTCACCGCCGGCACCGTGCGCGTGAAGGGCACCGGGCCGGGCGTGATGTCGCAGGCGCAGCTCGGCGAGGGCACGTCGGGGTCGGTCAACGGCATCGGCGTGCGCGTGGTCTCGCTGTCCTCGGGGAAGGCGGTGCTGCGCCTGGCTCCCGGGCGGTGATCAGGGCCTCCCGTCCGGGTGCGTGAAGGCGTCCCGCAGGAGGAGCACCGCGATGTCGTCCGTACGCCGCTCGATGGTGGCGGATTCGACGAGTGACTCCGCCAGGCGGTGCAAGGGCTGCCCGGGCGTCGGGGCGAAGCGGGCGGCCAGGGCGGCGATGGCGTCGCCCAGGTCGAGCCCCGGCTCCTCGATGAGGCCGTCGGTGTAGAGGGCCATCACCGAGCCGGGTGGAAGGGACAGGTCCGTGGTCGCGTACTCGGCGTCGGGGTCGATGCCGAGCAGCAGGCCGGGGGAGGTGTCGATGACCCGGCCGGGGCCGCCGGGCGGGCCCAGCACCGGCGGCAGGTGCCCCGCGCTGGCCAGGCACGCGGCGTGCCGGCGCAGGTCGAAGCTGACGTACAGGCAGCTCGTGAAGCGGTCGGGGGCCAGCTCGGTGAGCAGCCGGTTGGTGTGCGCCAGCACGTCGCCGGGGGAGGCCCCCGCGGTGGCGTGGGCGCGGATGGCCGTCCGCACCTGCCCCATGAGCGCGGCGGCGGTCACGTCGTGGCCCTGCACGTCGCCGATGACCGCCGCGGCCAT
The DNA here is from genome assembly GCF_052246675.1 of Nonomuraea sp. KM90. Lineage (NCBI taxonomy): Bacteria > Bacillati > Actinomycetota > Actinomycetes > Streptosporangiales > Streptosporangiaceae > Nonomuraea > Nonomuraea sp. KM90. The sequence goes on from NZ_JBQQCB010000069.1 coordinate 51,833, forward strand.
GGTGTCGCTGAGGCGGATCAGGTCGTAGAAGTCGCCGCCGATGTCCATGCCGGGGGTGGCGGGCAGGTATGTGGCGGCGACGTCCAGGCCGGGGATCTGGGGCAGGGTGTGCGGCAGCAGGCTGGACTGCAGGCACTGGGCGAGCTGGTGCTTGACGTCGTAGAGGCGGGCGCGCTCGAACGCCTGGGCGATCAGCCCGGCCAGCGCGGTGAGCGTGGCGCGCTCGTCGGTCCTGAACTCGTGCGGGCGGTCGTAGGCGAGGATGCAGGTGCCGATCGGCCGGCCCGAGGTCACCAGCGGCAGGAACGCCCAGGCGCACATGTCGTCGGAGCGGAGGGCGTCCGGGTAGGTGGCGCGCAGCTCGTCCCAGGTCGAGAAGAACGCCGGCTTGCCCGCGTCGAACGCCCGGCCGGCGGGGATCGCCGGGATGGCCGGGCGGCCGTCGAACTCGTCGATGGCCCGCCGGCTGTAACCGCGTGAGGCGGCGACCCGCAGCCGGCCGCCCTTCGAGGTGAGGATGGCCAGCGCCTGCACGTCGTAGACGGGCATGACGTGGTCGGCGACCAGGTCGATCACCTCCTGGGCGGTCACCGCCCGCGCGAGTGTGGTGGCCAGCTGCAGGATCTCGTGCACCGCGATGACCTTCGGCCCCTCGGGCGCGTCCGGTGCGGGGGCGCGCGACGCGGTGCCGGGGGAGATGCGCACGGTGATGCCGGTCAGCCCGGGATACATCCAGAAGGTGAGCTGCCGGCCCACGGGGTTGCGGGCGACGAAGTGGGTGACCTGCCGGCCCAGGACCGCGGCCCGGTAGCGGTCCTCGTACGACGGGTCGGCCAGCCACGGCAGCATCTCCCACGGGCGCCGGCCGATCAGCTCGGACGGGCTGCTGACGAGCAGGTCGGCGGCCGGCGCGCTGAGGAGGGTCACGCACCCGTCCACGTCCAGCGCCAGATAGCCCTCGGGCAGGCGGTTGAGGCATTCGAGCGCCACGAGGTCGGCCCTCGGGTCCCCCTCGGGCGTGCGGCGCGGGCCGAGGATGCGGGGCCGGGGCTCGGCGGCGATCGGCCGGCCGCGCTCGGCCGCCCGACACAGCACGTGGCCGAGCGCGGCGCAGGCCTCGTTGATGATGTCGATCTGGCGGGGGGTGAGCTCCGACACGTGGCCGGACGGCCACAGCAGCAGGACCCCGCCCCAGACGGCGCCCGCGGCGCAGATGGGGGACAGGGCCGCCGCGAAGTGGTACGGCAGGGCCAGCGCCGACCCCGGGAACTCGTTGGCCAGGTGCTCGCGACCGGAGAGCCAGATCAGCCGCTCCTCGCGGACCGCCGCGGCGATCGGCACCGGGTCCTGCTTCCTGACCCTGGCCCACGCCCTGGCGACGGGCGCCGGCATGCCGATCTCGGCCGCCATGTGCAGGACCTCGCCGTGCGCCTCCAGGAGGTACAGGGCGCCTATGTGGGCTCCGGAGCTGCTGACGGCTTCGACCAGCAGCGTGTCGAGGCGGGACGACTCGCTCGCCGCGCCGGGGATCAGCGTGTCCTCGTCCCGCACCGCCTCAGCACGCTCCGCTCACGCGACGTGAGCGCCATCGGCATCCGAAACCTCCCATATGGGCAGAATACACGCATTAGTGTAGTGAATTAGTTACGTTCCGCTTATTTCCACACAGCCTATGGGGCGGTGGCGGGCCCCTCGGGCTCCGGCTCGGGCAGGTCCAGCGCGCGGCCGAGCATCAGGTGCATGTGCGCGCGGAACCGCCCGAGCTGGCGGACGTCCTCGACACCGCACCGGTGGCCGGTCCCGTCGAGCACCCCGCTCAGCGCGAACCCGTGGATGCACCAGATCAGCGTGTACGTGGTGTGCAGCGGGTCGGCGCCGGCCGGGCGGGCGACCGTGGCGACGCTGTCGACGGCGAACTGGATGAGCGGCTGCGTGCTGTTGTCCTCCACGTCGGCGATGTCGCTGGCGTCGGACAACCAGCGGTGCATCCACAGGGCGGGCGCCTCCGGATGCGCCACGCACATGTCGAGGTACTCGTCGATGAACCGGTGCAGCGCCTCCGGCCGCCGCTCGGGCGGCGCGTTCAGCAGCTCACCGGCCCCCGCCTCGACGACGCACCCCAGGAGACCGCGGGCCTGCTCCATGACCTCCAGGTAGATCTCACGCTTGGTGGCGAAGTGCACGTGGACGTCCGCCGGTTCCCTGCCCGCCGAGTCGGCGATCTGCGCGATGGAGGTGCCGTCGTAGCCGAGAGCGGCGAACAGCCTGGTGGCCGCCCGGACGATCGGCTCCCGGCCGTCTTCTGGAGACTCCATGGTCGTGACCATAGGCGCGAAGGGCCGCGGGGCCTATCACTCGACCGACAAAGCCGGGTAAAAACGCGCCCCGGCCGCAGGCGGCTGCGAAAGGTTCGGTATTGTGCCGAAAATTTCGACTACCGAGTGGAGCCGTCTTCATGGGGGGATCGCCGAGCCTGCCGGCCGGTCACTGGGTCACGACGTGGACGGCGATGCCCCAGCTCACCGAGCCCGGCAACATGCCGCCTCCGCCGTACGCCAAGGAGGGGCTGGTGCTGGCCGACACGACGCTGCGGCAGACCGTGCGGGTGTCGGCGGGCGGGCGGTGGGTGCGGCTGCGCCTGTCCAACGCGTTCGGCGGGGCGCCGCTGCCGATCACCCGCGTGGCGGTGGCGCTGCCGGAAGGCGGGGCGGCGGGGGTGAGCGCCATCCGGCCGGGCAGCTCCCGGCCCGTGACGTTCTCCGGCCGTACGTCGTTCGTCGTCCCGATGGGGGCGCACGCCGTGTCCGACCCGCTGGAGCTCGACCTGACACCCGGCTCGGTCCTGACGGTGACGGTCCGTCTCGACCGGGGACAGCCCTCCTCCGAGCTCACCTCGCACCCCGGCTCCAGGACCACCTCCTACCTCGCCACCGGCGACCACGTGGACGCCTCCGACCTGCCCGATGCCACCGCCGTCGACCACTGGTACCTCCTCTCCGGCGTCGAGGTCCGGGCCGGGCGCGACACCGGGACGCTCGTCCTGCTCGGCGACTCCCTGACCGACGGCCGGGGATCCACCACCAACGGCAACGACCGCTGGCCGGACCGGCTCTTCGACCGGCTCCCGGGCGGGGTCGCCGTCGCGAACCAGGGGGCGGGCGGCAACCGGGTGCTCGACGACGGGCTCGGCCCGAGCGCCCTGGCCCGGCTGGACCGCGACGTCCTCGCCCAGCCGGCCGCCCGGTGGCTCCTGGTCTTCGAGGGCGTCAACGACCTCGGCACCGCCGAGCCCACCCGGGACGCCCAGGAACGCACCGCCGCCGACCTCATCGCCGCCTACGAGCAGATCATCGTCCGGGCCCAGGCACGCGACCTCCTGGTGTACGGCGCCACCCTGACCCCCTTCGGCGGCCACGACCCGTACGACGACCCCCACGGCTTCCGGGAGTCGGCCCGGCAGGCGGTCAACGCCTGGATCCGCACGGCGGGGCGGTACGACGCGGTGATCGACTTCGACCGCGCCGTCCGGGACCCGGCCGCGCCGGGGCGGCTCTCGGCCGCGTACGACGGGGGCGACCACCTGCACCTGAGCCCCGCCGGCTACCACGCCCTCGCCACAGCCGTGCCCGCGACGCTCTTCACCTGACCCGCCCTCCGGCCGCCCCGTGCCAGCCCCGCCGCTTCGGGAACGCCGCACACCCGGCGCCCACGCACGGCGCCCGCGCACGGGACGGGTGGAGGCGTGCCCGGGGTCAGATCTGGATGTAGTCGATGTCCAGCAGGTGGGCGAGCGCCTTCAGCTCGGCGCCGCGGTGGCCGGTGCCGAGCGCCCAGTGGTGGGACATGCCGGTGGCGCTCCAGTCGTCCGTCCACTCGCCGGGATCCCGCCCGAAGTCGACGCGGCTGGTCGTGTTGCCGATCCGCAGGTGCGGGCCGTCCACCGTCTCGCCCTCCGAGGCCAGGAAGGCGAACTCGCCGCCGCGGCGCTGGATGATGCCGAACGCGGTGACCGGGCCGTGCCGGACGTCGAACTCGACGGAGACGCCCCAGCCCCGCTTGCCGTGGTAGACGCCCAGTCCGCGCAGGAGCGGCTTGCGGGCGCTGATGGCCAGGTGGGCGGGCCCGTCGTGGCCCATCTCGACGTGGCCGCGCAGGAAGTCGAGCGCCTGGAACTCGGTGAAGGAGCCGCCCGCGCCCAGGCGGTCCATGATGAGCATGGCCAGGCTGGTGCGGAGCTCGTACTCGCCGGCGGCGGGGATGCCGCGGGCGGTGAGCAGGGAGGCGCCGAGGATCATGCCCGCGCCGAGCCGCTCGTGCGTCTCGCCGTCCAGGCCGCGGTGGTAGTAGGCGAGGCTGTCCAGGTCGAAGTCGGCCACCAGCCGGTCGAGGCCGACGGCGACGCGGCAGGCCCAGTCGAGGTCGGTCTCGTTGACGCTGTCGGCGAAGTCGAAGATCTTCTCGGTCTCGGCGCGCTTGTCGGCGGCCTCGGCGTCGGTGACCCGCTCCACGCGCACCCGAAGGTCGTCGAACTCCAGCACCTCCACGTGCCCGCCGAAGTTGGCCGACACCAGCGTGAGGTCGGTGGAGACGTCGAGCATGCCCGGGTAGAGGTGGCCCATCAGGCCGTGCCGGCCGTGCCGCAACACCGCCCGGGCGGCCGCCGCGCGTACCCAGCCGCCGATCTTCGTCCAGGCGCGCTCGTCCTCCAGGTAGCCCGACACCGAGCGGAACGGGATGCCGCAGCGCTGGAAGGCGTTGGCCATCTCCGGCAGCGGGCAGGCGCCGCAGTAGGCCAGCCACTGGCCGGTGTCGAACGTCTCGTGGTCCATCGACTCGGTCGGCTGCAGGTTGATCAGCAGGACGGGCGCGCCGCTGCGCTGCGCGATCGGGACGAGCATGGTGGCGGTCATGTACGTGGTCAGGAAGCCGACGATGAGGTCGCAGTCGGCGGCCCGCAATCGCTCGGCCGCGGCCGCGCCCTCCTGGGCGTCGGAGATGAAGCCGACGTCCACGATCTCCGCGTCGAGCTCCCGCATCCGCTCGGAGACGCGGGTGGCCGAGCGCTGGAGCTGGGGGAGGAGGTCGGGGAACTGGGGCCAGTAGGCGCCCAGCCCTCCGGCGACGAGCCCGACGCGTACCTTCCTGGTGTTCGCCATGGTGCAGCCCTTCGATGCGCGCATCGCAAAAAACGTTTTAGAACGAACGTCTGTTGGGACGGTAATTGGGGCGCGCTGGATCGTCAAGATCGGCCGGTCTTCGCCTTTATACGTTTTAACGAATCAGGGTGGCTCGCCGGGCCACGGACCCGGGGAAGGCGTCTACGCGTGCGCCGGTGGCACGGACGTGGACTCGCGGACCACGAGCCGGCACGGATGCGCGTGCCTGCCGGGTGCGGGGTCGCCGTTGATGGCGGCCAGCAGCATCTCGGCCGCCACCCGGCCGAGCCCTTCGAGGTCCATGTCGACGCTGGTCAGCGGCGGCTGGCTGGCCTCGGTCATGACGCCCCAGTTGTCGAACCCGACCAGCGCCACGTCCTGCGGCACCCGCCGCCCCACCGACCGCAGCGCCTCGGCCACACCCCGCGCGATCTGGTCGCTGCCGCAGAACACCGCGTCGAACTCCGTCCCGCCGGCCAGCAGCATCCCCACCGCCTGCCGCCCCCAGACCTCGCTCCACGCCCCGAACAACGCCGGCCCGGCCGGCGAGAGCCCCGCCTCGGCGAGCCGGTCCGCGGCCGCGGCGGCGCGGACCTGGGCCGAGTAGTGGTGTTCGGGCCCGGTGACGTGCGCGATGCGGCCGCGGCCTACGGCCAGCAGGTGCTCGACGGCCTTGCGCGCGCCACCCGCCTCGTCGGGCACCACCGAGCAGTCGTCGGGGTCGGTCGAGCTGATGAACGCGTACACCACCGGCACGGGCAGCGACGCGGCGATCGGGGCGCGGGCCTGGGT
>NZ_JBQQCB010000070.1:0-57307 GCF_052246675.1 Nonomuraea sp. KM90
CGGCGCCCAGGTCTCCAAGCAGACCATCTCCACCATCACCGACAAGGTCATGGACGGCATGGCCGAATGGCAGAACCGGCCGCTCGATCGCGTGTACCCAGTCCTGTTCGTGGACGCGATCAACGTCGAAATCAGGGACGGTCACGTCGCCAACCGGCCCATCTACCTGGTCATGGCCGTCACCGTCGAAGGCCACCGCGACATCCTCGGCATCTGGGCCGGCGACGGCGGCGAGGGCGCCAAGCACTGGCTGGCGGTGCTGACCGAGTTGAAGAACCGCGGCGTGGACGATGTTCTCATGCTGGTCTGCGACGGGCTCAAGGGCCTGCCGCAGGCGGTGGAGGCGGTCTGGCCGCGCACCATCGTCCAGACCTGCGTGATCCACCTGCTGCGCAACTCCTTCCGGTACGCCGCCCGCCAGGACTGGGACAAGATCGCACGTGCGCTCAAGCCCGTCTACACCGCCCCGACCGAGGAAGCGGCGCTGGAGCGGTTCTACGAGTTCTCCGAGCTCTGGGGGCGCAAATACCCGGCCGTCGTGCGGCTGTGGGAGACCAGCTGGGCGGAGTTCGTGCCCTTCCTGGCCTTCGACGTCGAGATCCGCCAGGTCATCTGCTCCACCAACGCCATCGAGAGCGTCAACGCCCGCATCCGTAAGGCAGTCCGCGCCCGCGGCCACTTCCCGAACGAGAGCGCGGCCCTGAAGTGTGTATTCATGGCGCTGATGAGCCTGGATCCCACGGGCAAGGGCCGCAAGCGATGGACCATGCGCTGGAAGGCACCCTTGAACGCCTTCCAGATCGCCTTCGAAGGCCGCCTCACCCCTGCCAACCTCTGAACACTTCAACACCCAAGATCAGCCGTTAAGTTGACACTCCCCCAAAGACTGGAGTCAATGGCTTGCCGGCCTCGGATCGCAGTTCGGCGGGAACACGGAATGCGCGATGGAGGCGGTCAACGGCGACTACGCCAACGCACGCCTTGAATGCACGACCAAGAATCCGTCGTGGGTTGACCCTAATAGCGACGCATGCAAGGCAGGTAGCGGTCAGGGCAAAGACTCCTGTGAGTCGCATTACATGGAGAAGTCCGCGCGTGGCGTCTGGTGTACAGCAGGTGCGCTAGGAACCATGGGTCGACTCGGGGGGCCAAAGATCGGCCCGGTGCCGAAGAAGCCACATGACACTGCTGATCACGTACGCACACATGGGACTCCTCCTCCTGGCTACAGGGGCGGAAGGACCTTTGAAAATGATGGGCGAGGGGGCGGCGAGATCCTCCCCAGAACCGACGCAGATGGAAATGCAATCACCTATGAAGAGTGGGATGTCAATCCGTACACCCGAGGAGTAAATAGAGGCGAGGAGCGTCTGGTGACAGGCAGTGACGGAAGCGCCTACTATACTAGCAACCACTATGAAACGTTCACGCGGTTCAGGTAGGCAATCATGAACTTTGAGATTCTGGCCGAACGTCTCTCGCGTCCTGAGCCGCCATGGCTGTACAGGGCGGATGATGCTGTTGAGCCTCAGAGGATACTCGTAAGCGAAGGGGACATGGCGATCTTCTGCCTAGATTCGGCGACGATGACAACTGTCGACGACTTCTTCGAGATCATAGCTAGAGAGCTTTTGTTCCCGGACTACTTCGGCCGCAATTGGCCCGCGTTCGACGAATGTCTGGCTGATATTTACGAGTGGTACCCCATGCAAACCATAGTGCTGGTCTTTGCTGGTTCAGAAGCGCTCCTCTCCCGTGACACGGCCGATCTGCCCACCCTCTTCCGCATCCTTACGAAGGTGAGCCAGGAATTGGCAGACGAGGTAATCGAAGGGCAGCCATGGGATCGGCCATCGGTGGCATTCCACGTAGTGTTCGACCTTGGAATCGAAACCACAGCCGTGGGTAGGAGCCTGCCCCTGCTGCCCATCCCATAGGAGCGGCTGCAGAACCATCATGCCGCGGGTTTCCGCCGTGGGCGGCGGGCGGCCTCGGGGGCGGCAAAGCGGTGCGTCGTCGGCGGTGTGCCACAGGTACTACCGCGACGTTCGCCAGCCCCGCACCTGCCTGCTCCACGCCCAGGCCATCAAGGTGGCCGCCAAGAACGTCGGCCGGCGACCTCAACCTAACGCCGGTCCCTGGCCCGCGCCCATGCCTTCTGATCGAGAGCGCGGCCTGGCGGGTCGCTTCGGCGGCGCGATTATCGCTGGTGTCGGCCTCGACGCACCCAACCAGGAGCGCCAGCCAGCCGGCCAAACTGAGGACGTCGCGGTGCTGGGCGAGGGTGAGCCGGTCGCCTTCTGCCTCGTGTTGCGGATGTAGATCGTGGTGACGTTTCAGCTCGGACTATCTCCTTGCCTCTGTTCGTGCGGTGGTGTTCATCACGCACGACCACAGGTGACGTCGGACCTGTTCCCACAGCGTTGTGAATGGCGGACCGGCCGCTGCCCTCTCACGCTGCTGTGATTAGGTCGTTGAACGCCAGTGCTTGCGGCTGATCGGGCCACCGTGACAGCAGTGTCGTGTTCAACCGTGCCAGTTCCGACCGTACTGACTGGGACCCCACCTCCGTGGCGATCACCAGCGCGTCGCTGGCCGTCTCCGCCGCCGTGTCCGGCGCCCCGGCGGCGGCATGCGCGTGCGCCAGCCGCGCCATGTAGCTGGCCTTGTCCCGGCGCTGGTTCGGCCGCAACCCATCGATGCAGCCCTCCAGCAAATTGACCGCCTCGCCCGGCCGGGCCACATTCCCGGACTGGCCTTCCGTCCGGATGCTTTGGTCGGAAGGCCAGTCCGGGACTCGCGGTCTCCCTTCGGTCTCCCCTCCCTTTCGAGAGGGGTTCGCTTGGGTCGGGCCGCTGAATATCTGCAGGTCAAGCGAGGTGTGACGGTGTGAATAGATGTCACGCGTCATCAAGGCGACATGTTTCATTCCCGCTGCACGTGTCTCGCGTCTGTTCGTTAATGCGCAGGTCAAGCCCTAGGCGGGCGGTGAACATAGGGCTTGACGGCCCTAGTCGATCGCCTTCTCGACCATCCGCCAGCTCACGAACTTGAAGTTCGTGACCTCGCGGTCGCCGTCCCCGGGCGTGTCGGCGCCGTCGTGCACGACCAGCAGTCCCTCCGGGAAGGCGCTGCCGAGCGAGGCGCTGGTGACCATGGCCCCGTCGCTGACCTCGGCGCCGTCCGTGCGGGTGCCGGTGGCCACGCGGAACTGGGCCAGGTGGTCGTTGTCCTCGCGGTCGTAGACGGCGAAGGTGTCGTCGCCCTGGCTGGAGGCCAGCAGGTAGCCTTCCCCGTCGTCCCCGTCCTCGAAGATCGTCAGGCCTTCGGCGTCGGCCGACAGGTGGTCGCCGCCGTAGCCGCGGTCCTGGCCGGGGACGCACTCCTCGGTCTCCGGGTCGTAGGTGTCCTGGCGGCCGTACTCCCTGACCTTGTCCATCAGCACCGGACGGCCGGTCAGGTCCGCGCGCAGGCGCCAGATGCCGACGTCCTCCTGTGCCGCGTACAGCACCCCGTGGGGGCGGTCCACGACCATGCCCTCGATCTGCGCCAGCTCGCCCGGCTCGCCGCACGGGACCCAGGTGGTGCCGTCGGGCAGGGGGAAGGTGGCGGGCAGGTCGAGCGTGCGGACGGAGTGGTAGGTGACCTTGCCGCCGGGGGCGGCGGTGAGCTGGAGGAGGCCGAGCCTGGTCTGGTGGCGGCGGCTGACGACCACGCGGGTGCCGCTGACGGCCAGCCCGTACGCGGTCTCCGCCTCGTCCACCTCCTCCTGGGTGGTGTTGAAGACGAACGGCACGGACGGGTCGGTGATGTCGGTCAGCGGCGGCCGGCCGGCGGCGGCCGCGGCCGGGTCGATGGCGTAGACGCGCAGCTGGTCGCGGCCCCGGTCGGAGGCCACCGCGAGGTCCACCGTGGCGCCGGTGGACAGGCGGAAGCCGTGGACGAGGTCGACGTTGTTGAGCCGTCCCGGCTCGTGGTCGGGACCGGGCGGCGGCTGGGCGGGCAGGTGCTGGAGCTGGGCGCCGGACAGCGCGTACGCGTACAGCCCGCCCTCCTTGGCGGTGGTGATCACGACGCTCCTGCCCGGACGGGTGGGGTGCACCCAGATCGCCGGGTCGTCGCCGTTGGCGAAGCCGCCCGCCTCGTCGTCGTACAGCGACGGCGTCTCGGCGGTCGCGGTGACGGTGGCGACCCCGGAGGCGGCGGCGGGCACGGCGGCGGCGAGCGGAAGGGGGGTGACAAGCAGGAGGATCGTGGATAAGAAGGCACGCACAGGCATCTCCTCATGATCGTTGATCACTCTGAACTACGGGTGAACGTGCCGGGCATAAGTCCGCATGTCTATACAAACAGATGACATTGGGGTAGAACCAGGGCTAGCCCGTTGGTCTTGGAGGTGTCCTATGAGACGAACCCCGATCGTGCTGGCACTGCTGGGTGCGCTGGCCGTCACCGGCTGTTCCTCCTCGGGAGGTCAGACCGCGCAGAGCGCCCCGCCGGCCTCCTCCGCGCCCGCCCCGGCCGGGAGCGGGAGCGGCGGCAAGTTCGCCGTCATCACCCATGGAGCGCCCGGTGACTCCTTCTGGGACGTGGTCAAGAACGGCGCGGAGGCCGCGGGCAAGCAGTACGGCGCGCAGGTCACCTACCAGGGCGACGGCGACCCGGCCAAGCAGTCGCAGCTCATCGACCAGGCCATCTCGGAGAAGGTCGACGGCATCGTGGTCTCCATGGCCAACCCCGACGCGCTGAAGGAGGCCATCGGCAAGGCCGTCGCGGCGAAGATCCCCGTCGTGACGATCAACTCGGGCGCCGACTCCTCCAAGGCGTTCGGCGCGATCACCCACGTCGGCCAGTCCGAGGACGTGGCCGGGCGCGGGGCGGGGGAGCAGCTCAAGGCCGCCGGCGTCACCAAGCTGCTGTGCGTGATCCACGAGGCCGGCAACGTCGGGCTCGACCAGCGCTGCAAGGGCGCCGAGGAGACGCTGGGCGGCACGGTCGAGCGGCTGCAGGTGGACGTGAGCAACCTGGCCGACGTCACCTCCAAGGTCGCCGCCAAGCTCCAGTCCGACCAGCAGGTCAACGGCGTGCTGTCGCTCAACCCGGCCGTCGCGGTCGCCGCCAGGGACGCGATCAAGGACGCGGGGTCGCAGGCGAAGCTGGCCACGTTCGACCTGTCGGCCGACGTGGTGACCGCGATCAAGGACGGCGAGGTCCTGTTCGCCGTGGACCAGCAGCAGTACCTGCAGGGCTACCTGCCGATCACCTTCCTCAACCTGTACAAGGCCAACCTCAACACCGTCGGTGGCGGCCTGCCGGTCAACACCGGGCCCGGGTTCGTCACCAAGGACACCGCCGACCAGGTCGCCAAGCTGGCCGAGGCGGGGACGCGATGACGATTGCGGCGGACGAGCGGGTCGGCCACGTCGGCCTGGCCCGCCGCCTGCTCATCCGACCCGAGCTCGGGGCGGTGGTCGGACTCGTCGTGGTGTTCGTCTTCTTCGCCTCCCAGTCGCCGGTGTTCCGGTCGCCGGCCGGCATCGCCAACTGGCTCGACCCGGCCGCCACGCTCGGCATCATGGCGGTCGCGGTGGCGCTGCTGATGATCGGCGGGGAGTTCGACCTGTCGGCGGGCGTGCTGACCGGCACCAGCGGGCTGATCCTGGTCACGCTGGCCACCCGCTTCGGGTTCAACGTGTGGCTGGCGATGCTCGCCGGGCTGGTGGTCGCGCTGGCCGTCGGGTTCGCCAACGGGATGGTCGTCACCAGGACGCGGCTGCCCAGCTTCATCGTGACGCTGGGCACGTTCCTCATGCTGCAGGGCGTCAACCTCGGGGTGACGAAGGCCCTCACCGGGACCGTGCAGGTCAGCGGGCTGCGCCGGGCCGAGGGGTTCGAGGGCGCGAACGCGATCTTCGCCGGGACGATCGACATCGGCGGCACCTCGTTCCGGGTGGCCATCCTGTGGTGGATCCTGGTGACGGTGGTGGCCACGTGGGTGCTGATGCGTTCCCGGGCCGGCAACTGGATCTTCGCGGTGGGCGGCAACGAGCAGGCCGCCCGGGCGGTGGGCGTGCCCGCCGCCCGTACGAAGATCGCGCTGTTCATGACGACCGCGTTCGCCGCCTGGCTGGTCGGCTCGATCCTGGCGCTGCGCTACACGTCCGTGCAGGCCAACATCGGCATCGGGCAGGAGTTCATCTACATCATCGCCGCCGTGATCGGCGGCTGCCTGCTCACCGGCGGGTACGGCTCCGCCATCGGGGCCGCCATCGGCGCGGTGATCTTCGGCATGGCCGACAAGGGCATCGTCTTCCTGGGCTGGGACGCCGACTGGTTCAAGTTCTTCCTCGGTGCGATGCTGCTGCTGGCGACGCTGGCCAACCGCCTGGTCAGGCGGTACGCGGAGGAGGTGAAGCATTGATCCTGGAGACCAGGGGCATCGGCAAGGCGTTCGGCTCGGTGCTGGCGCTGCGCGACGTGTCGATGGGCGTGGCGGCCGGGCAGGTCATCTGCGTACTCGGCGACAACGGCGCGGGCAAGTCCACGCTCATCAAGATCCTCTCGGGGATCCACCAGCACGACGCGGGCTCGTACCTGGTGGACGGGAAGGAGGTGCGCCTGGCCAGCCCGCGCGACGCGCTCGACCGCGGCATCGCCACCGTCTACCAGGATCTGGCGATGATCCCGCTCATGTCCGTCTGGCGGAACTTCTTCCTCGGCTCCGAGCCCCGCAAGGGCCTGGCGTTCGACGTGGCCAAGGCCCGGCGGGTGGCCCGCGAGGAGCTGCGCGCCATGGGCATCGACATCCGCGACGTCGACCAGCCCGTCGGTACGCTGTCCGGCGGCGAGCGGCAGTCGGTGGCCATCGCCCGGGCCGTCCACTTCGGCGCCCGCGTCCTCATCCTCGACGAGCCCACCTCGGCGCTCGGCGTCAAGCAGGCCGGCGTGGTGCTGCGCTACATCGCCCGCGCCCGCGACCGGGGGCTCGGCGTGGTCTTCATCACCCACAACCCGCACCACGCCTACCCGGTGGGGGACCGGTTCCTGCTGCTCAACCGGGGCACGAGCATGGGCGAATACGCCAAGGCGGACATCACCCCGCAGGAGCTGACCGCCCTCATGGCGGGCGGGGCGGAGCTGGAGGAGCTGGAGCACGAGCTCAAACGGCAGTGAACTTGGCCGACATTTGACCCATCAGGGCGGTCACCCGGACGGAACACCAGGCAGAAACACCTCGGCATGTCGAAACACCGATAAGCGGCCGGGAGACCACCCATGACCACGATGACCAGCAGGAACGTCGTGCTGGAGAAGGCGGCGCAGCAGTTCGCGGCTGCCAACGCCAAGCCTCCCTTCATCTACGAGCTCCCGCCGGAGCAGGGCCGCGAGGTGCTGGAGAAGCTCCAGTCCGACCCGGACGTGCCCAAGCCGGAGATCGACGAGGAGTGGATCCAGGTGCAGGGTGGCCCGACCGGCGTGATCCCGGTGCGGATCGTCAAGCCCAAGGGCGCCACCCGCACGCTGCCGGTGATCTTCTACATCCACGGCGCCGGCTGGGTGTTCGGCTCGGCCCGCACGCACGACCGGCTGGTGCGCGAGCTGGCGGTGCGCTGCGACGCCGCCGTGGTCTTCCCCGAGTACGACCGCGCGCCCGAGGCCAAGTACCCCACCCAGATCGAGCAGAACTACGCCGCCGCCCAGTGGGCGATGCGGCACGGCCCGGAGAAGGGCCTCGACTCGTCCCGGATGGCGGTGGCCGGGGACTCCGTGGGCGGCAACATGGCGATCGTGCTGGCGATGATGGCCAAGGAGCACGGTGACGTGCGGCTGTGCGGCCAGGTGCTGTTCTACCCGGTCACGGACGCGAACTTCGACACCGAGTCGTACAAGCAGTTCGCCACCGGCTACTACCTCAACCGTGACGGCATGAAGTGGTTCTGGGACCAGTACACCACCGACCCCGCCCAGCGGGCCGAGCCGCACGCCTCGCCGCTGCGGGCGCGCGTCGAGGATCTGCGCGGCCTGCCGCCGGCGCTGGTCATGAACGGCGAGGCGGACGTGCTGCGCGACGAGGGCGAGGCGTTCGCCGGGCGGATGCGCGAGGCGGGCTGCGACGTGACGGCGGTGCGGCTGGCCGGGATGGTGCACGACTTCGCCATGGTGGACCTGCTGCGCGACACCAACGCCAACCGGACGGCCATGGAGCTGGCCACGACCAGGCTGCGCCACTGGCTGCATTCGGAATCTACTAAGTAAAGGCGCCCGGCGTGAAACTGTGGCCCGGCAAACCCCCGGGACCGTTATTACCCCGCAGGCCAGATCGCGGACCGCCCGCGAGGGCGGTCCGCCCGGCCGTGCCCGCGACCCGCGGACCGGCGGGCGTGCGGTGTCACCGCGGGCGATCAGGGAGGGCGGTCAGGGCGGGCCGCACAAGGTGAGGGGGCCGGTCAGGGCGGTGCGCACAGGTGAGCCGGCGCGGGGCCGCCGTAGGGTGCGGCCAGATTCCGCCCCCCTCCGAGGAGCTTGCATGACCGCCACCGACTCCCGGACGCTGCCCATCGGCGCGGCGTTCGACCGCATGCCGTTCACCCGACGGCACGTGCTCATCGCGCTCGCCCTGTTCATCGCGTTCGTCATCGAGTCGTGGGAACAGCTCGCCCTGGTCTACGTCTCCGGCGATCTGGGCACGAAGCTCGGGATCGACGAGGCGGGCGTCGGGGTGGTGCTGTCGGCGGTCGCGTTCGGCATGATCCCGGGCGTGCTGGTGTGGGGGCCGGTGGCCGACCGGATCGGGCGCAGGCCGACGGCGTTCTGGTCGTTGCTGGCGTACGGGGTGATCGCGCTGGCCTCGGCGTTCGCCCCGAACATGGAGGTGCTGGTGGCGCTGCGGGTGGCCTCGGGCCTGGCGCTGGCCGGCGTGTACACGATCACGTTCCCCTTGTTCCTGGAGCTGCTGCCGACCCGGCACCGTGGCCGGGCGGCCGTCTACCTGTCGATCGGGTGGCCGATCGGCATGCTGGCCGCGATCGGCGCGTCGGTGTCGCTGGGCGACCTGGGCTGGCACGTGGTGGTGATCGCCAGCGCGGCGGCGGGGCTGTGGGCGTTCGCGATCAGGGCGTGGGTGCCGGAGTCGCCGTACTGGCTGGCCGCGCGCGGCCGGCAGGAGGAGGCGCGGGCGGTGCTGCGCTCGCTGGGCAGCCCGGACGCCGAGGCCACGTTCACGGTGGCGAGCCACCGGGTGGGGCGGCCGCTGGACCTGTTCAGGGGCGGGCTGGCCCGGATCACCGTGGTCATGCTGCTGCTGAACTTCGTCTTCAACTGGGGCTACTGGGGGCTGCAGACGTGGCTGCCCACGCTGCTGCAGGACAGGGGCCTGACGCTGTCGGCGTCGCTGGGCTTCGCCGCGCTGAGCGCGCTGCTGATGATCCCCGGGTACGTGAGCGCCTCGCTGCTGACCGGCCGCTTCGGCCGCCGGAAGGTCTTCCTGGTCTACGTGGTGGCGGCGGTGCTGGGCGGGCTCTGGTTCGCCACCGCCGAGTCCATGGTCGGGCTGTACCTGGGCAATTTCGTCCTGGCGTTCTTCAGCATGGGCGCGTGGGGCGTCTGGAACACCTGGAACGGCGAGTTCTACCCGACGGCCCTGCGCGGCACCGGCTACTCCTGGGCCACGGCGGCGCAGCTGGTGGCCACCACGGTGGCGCCGTCGGCGGTGGGCGCGCTGCTGGCGAACGCGACCGGCTTCACCGCGACCATGCTGATCATCAACGCGTTCATGGTGGCGACGGCGCTGCTGGCCCTGCCGCTGCCGGAGACCGAAGGGCGCGAGCTGGAGTGATCGTCGGGGTCGCGCTCGGTGAGGCCGCGCCGGTGGTGGTGGCGGTCAGGGACGGCGCGGCCACCTGGCCGGTGGCGCGGGCGGTCGCGCGTTCGGCCGAGCGGGCCTGCGTGGCGGTGGACCTGGGCGGCGTGCGTACGGCTCCGGTGGCGGCCGTCCGGGTCGGCGGGCCGTGCCCGGAGGCGCTGCGCCCGGTGGTCGGCTCGGGGGTGGCGACGATCGTGCGGGGCGGCCACAGCGTGACCGGCAGGCCGCTGGCGCCGCTGGACACCGAGGCCGTGCGGCGGTTCGCGGCCACGTGCGGGCTGACGGACTTCGCCGTGACGGCTACGGGCTCGCCGATGCTGACCGACCACGAGCTGGCGGTGGCGGCGATCATCGCGGCGGAGGTGCCGGAGGCGCGGATCACGCTGTCGTACGAGTTCGGGCACCCCGGGCTGCGGGAGCGGGAGGCGGAGGCGATCCGGAACGCGGCGCTCGGACCGGAGGCGGGGCGGATCGCCGACGAGGTGGCCCGGGAGTTGCCCGGGGTGCCGGCGTATTTCGCCAGGTCGGGGAGCGGGCTGGTGGCGGCGCACTACTTCCGGCGCTATCCGCTGGCCTGCGACCTGGGTGCGGCGGCGAGCCTGGCGCGGGGCCGGCCGGTGCTGGGCGAGGAGGTCTCCGACGGGGTGGCGGCGGCGTACGGCGCCTCGCTGGGGCAGCCGGAGGCGCAGGTGGAGCGGATCGTGCAGGCGCGCGGGCGGGCGGAGCTGGACCGGGTGCTCCAGGACGCCAGGGACGAGGCGCTGGCCCGGGTGGTCAGCGCGGGGGCGGCGCCGGGGTCGGCCAGGATCGAGGAGACCACGGTGAACCCGCTGTCGTACCTGCCGGACGGGCTTTACCGGGTGCGCGTGACGGCTGGTGGGCTGCCGTGGGCCGGCTGATCGATCGCGACGGGCTGGGCCGGTTCTCGGTGGGGTCGCGGTTGTTCGCGACCGGGGCGGCGGACTCGTCGTACAACCTGGCGCTCGACTGGGCCCGGTCGGTGGTCGGGCGGGGCGTGGAGCTGGTGGCGGCCGGGGAGCTGGCGCCGGACACGTTGTGTGTGGCGATCAGCCTGGTGGGCTCCACGACGGCGCTGGGGGAGCAGCTCCCGGCCGGGGACGAGCCGGAGCGGGCCGTGCGGGCGCTGGAGCGCAGGCTGGGGGAGCGGGCCGGGGCGGTGGTGGCGCTGAATCTGGCGGCGGAGAACGCGCTGGTGCCGCTGATCGGGGCGGCCGCGCTGGGGGTGCCGCTGGTGGACGGCGACGGTACGGGGCGGGTGTTCCCGCTGGTGGAGCAGACGACGTACGCGCTGGGCGGGATGAGCCCGGTGCCGCTGGCGCTGGCGGGCGGGTCGGGGGAGCTGGTGTTGCTGGAGACGGGGGCCGGCCGGGTGGAGGAGCTGCTGCGTCCCGTGGTGCTGTCGGTGGGGGGATGGGCGGTGGCGGCGTGCTATCCGATGGCGGCGGGCGATCTGGCGCGGGTGCTGGTGCCGGGGACGGTGAGCCTGCTCATGCGGGCGGGGGAGCCGGGGGTGCCGCGGTCGGCGGCGGCGCCGTACGGGGTGCGGACGTTGTGCCGGGGGCGGATCCTGGCTGTGGAGGGGAGCACGGGGCACGGCTCCGACCTGGCGTTGCCGTCGTTGCCGTCGAGCATCGTGCTGCGGGAGTCGGAGGGGTTGCGGCGGCTGGTGCGGCTGGAGGCGCACAACGAGATCGTGCTGGCGCTGGCCGACGGGGCGGTGGTGGCGACGGTGCCGGACCAGATCTGCATGATCTCCACGGCCGACGGGATGGTGGTGGACGTGGACAAGGCGGAGCCTGGCCTGGAGCTGGACATCATGGTGGTGCGGGCGGCGCCGGTGTGGCACACGGACCGGGGGCTGGCTCTGGGCGGGCCGCGCGCGTTCGGGATCCCGCTGTGAGCCGGGGGCCGCGGGTGACTTCGGCGTTGCAGGTGAGCTGGGGGTTGCGATGAACGGTGGGATGCGGTGAACGGTGGGATGCGGTGAACGGTGGGATGCGGGCGCCTGGGTGGGAGGCGCCGGTCACGGTGGCCGAGCTGGTGAACGCGGGGCCGCTGGCCGGGGCGCGCATGTACGGCGCTGGTGAGAACCCCGTGCGGGGCGTGCGGATCGTGGACGAGCTGTCGGTGTTCGGGACGGTCGCGCCGCACACGGCGGTGGTGCTGATCGGGGCGGCGGCCAGCGGCGGCTGGGCGGTGGAGATGGCCATGCGCCGGGCCTGGGAGCAGGCGGCGGCCTGCGTGATCGCGCCGTCGGGCGGGCTGAGCGAGGGCTCGGGGGAGGTGCTGGCGGAGCGGCTCGGCGTGACGCTGATCTTCGTGGACGAGGATCCGCTGATCGTCGCGGTGCGGGTCGCCTCGGCCGCCTCGCGTCCGGACGCGGCCCGTACGCAGCTCGTGGCCCGCTGCGCCACCCGGCTCGCCGAGGCGGGCGCGTCGGCGCGGCGGGTGCTGGGCGTGCTGAACGCGGAGTTGCCGGGCACGTCGGTGGCCTTCCTCGACCGGTACGGCCGCTACCTGGCGGGCCGCCGGGACGCGGCCGGTGACTCGCCCGTGGCGCGGTCGGGGCGGTGGTCGGCCGAGGTGACGGTGCCCGGGCAGGAGGAGGTGGTGCTGGGCACGCTGGTGGCGGGCGGCTCGTCGCGCTCGCCGGGGTGGCCGTCGGTGGTGCGTACGGTGCTGGGGCTGGCGGTGGCGCCGCTCACGGCCTGGGCGGCGCAGGAGCGGCTGCGCGCCGCGGCCGACTTCGCCTTCCAGGCCTCCCTCGCCGAGCGCCTTCTCACCGGATCCGCCACCTCCGCCCTCGGTGCGCCGTCGGGCCCCGGGGTTTCCGGTGAGGCGGTGGCGGGTGAGGACGCGGGGACCGCGGCGATCGCGCTGGGCTGGCCGGTGCGCGGGCCCCTCACCGCCTACCACGTACGCCCGCCGGCGGAGACGGACGACGCCCCGCTGGCGCAGACGCTCATCACCGCCGGCCTCGGCCAGGTCCCGGTGCTGGTCCGGGGCGAGGGGTGGGCGGGCTGGTCGGCGCTGGGGCCCGCCGAGCTGGCCGGACGCGTCCAGCACTGCCTCGGGACGATGCCGTGGCCGTGCGCGGGAGGGGTGGGCGCGCAGGTCGAGGGCCTGGAGCCGGTGGCGGAGTCGTTGCTGGGGGCGCAGGCGGCGGCGTTCGTGGCGGTCGAGGGTACGGTGCTGCGCGCGGACCGGATGGGCCCGGCGGAGCTGCTCGGCGCCCTGCCCACCGGCGTGCTGCGGGCGCCGGCCGCCGTCGTGCTGCGCCCGCTGCTGGGGATCGACAGGGACGGCACGCTGCTGGAGACCCTGGCCGCGGTCCTGGACGAGGGCGGCGCGCTGAAGGCGGCGGAGCGGCTGGGCGTGCACCGCAACACGATCACCACCCGCCTGGACCGCATCAAGGCCGCGGGTTTCGATCTCGACGACGCCGCCACCCGCCTGGCCCTGCAACTCGCCTGTCACGTGATGCTCCGCTGAGCTCCCCATGGCATGCTCGAAGGGCATCCCGGAAGGAGACACCCCTTGCCCGCTCCCGAATCCGAGGGCAGGTTGCTGGCGGTCAGCGACCTGCACATCGCCTACCCCGAGAACAGAGCCATCGTGGAGGACCTGAAACCGGTCACGCCCGGCGACTGGTTGCTGGTGGCCGGGGACGTCGCGGAGCGGCCGGCCGACATCAGGTGGGCGCTGGAGCTGCTGGCGGGCCGTTTCGAGCGGGTCGTGTGGGTGCCGGGCAACCACGAGCTGTGGACCATGCCCGACGAGCCGCCGGACCTGCGGGGGGCCGCCCGCTACGAGCACCTGGTGGGTCTGTGCCGGGATCTGGGCGTCCTCACCCCGGAGGACGACTATCCGCTGTGGGAGGGGCCGGGCGGGCCGGTCCGGATCGTGCCGCTGTTCCTCCTGTACGACTACACGTTCCTGCCCGAGGGCCACCCCACCAAGGACAGCGCGCTGGCCTACGCCCACAGCACCGGCGTGGTCTGCACCGACGAGTACATGCTGCACCCCGACCCCTATCCGAGCCGCGAGGCCTGGTGCCGGGCGCGGGTCGAGCTCACCGAGCGGCGGCTGGCGGAGCTGGACGACGACGTGCCGCTGGTGTTCGTCAACCACTACCCGCTCGTACGCGAGCCGACCGACGTGCTGCGCTACCCCGAGTTCGCCCAGTGGTGCGGCACCACCGCCACCGGGGACTGGCATCGCCGCCACCCCACCGCGGCGATGATCTACGGGCACCTGCACATCCCCCGCGTCACCTGGTACGACGGGGTCCGCTTCGAGGAGGTCTCCCTCGGTTACCCCCGCGAGTGGAAGCGCCGCCCCGGGCCGCGCCGCCTGCTGCGCGACGTCCTGCCCGAGGAGTAAGGGCACCTACCGGTCCCTGCCCGGCAGGCTCATCGGCGCCCGTCCAGGAACGAGGCGAGGGCGTCCAGGGCGGGCCCGGGATCGTTGCGCCCGACCCCGACCCGGAACCGGTCGCCGGGCGTGGCCGTCAGCTCCGAGCGGTAGATGCCGGCCGGCAGCAGCAGCACGCCGGCCGTCTCGACCAGCTCGGTGCAGAAGGACTCCACGCCGTCGCGCCCCAGGTAGCGGGGGAAGGCCACGCAGCCGCCGTCGGGTGCCCGCCACTCGAACAGGTCGCCGTAGCGGGTGAAGAACTCCTCGAACAGCGGCAGGTTCGTGGCGATGATGCCCCGGTTGCGCTCCAGGATCCGGTCCCTGGCCTTGATCGCGATCCGGGCGAGCACCTCGCTGGGCGCGGAGTTGCAGATGGTGGTGTAGTGCTTGGCGCGTTCGAGCCGGGAGCGCAGCTCGCGGTCGCGGCAGGCGATCCACCCGATCCGCAGTCCGGGCAGGCCGAGCGACTTGGAGGTGACGTTCAGCGAGAGCGCGGTGGGTGACAGGTCGGCGGCCTGCGGGAGCGTGCGGGCCGGGTCGAGTTCGAGGCCGCGGTAGACCTCGTCGCTGAACAGGTGGATGCCGCGTTCGTCGCACATCGCGGCCAGGCGGGCGAGGTCGGCGGCGGGGATGAGCGTGCCGGTGGGGTTGTTGGGGAAGTTGACCGACACCACGCGGGTGTTCGGGCGCATGGCCGCGGCGACGGCGTCCAGGTCGAGCGCCCAGTCGCGCTCGGGGTCCAGGGCCACGCCGGTGACCTCGCACAGCGACATGGGCACGGTCTCGGCGGCCTGGTAGTTGGGGGTGAGCACCACGGCGTGGTCGTCCGGGCCGAGCAGCACCTGCATGGCCAGGTAGAGGGCCTCTTCGGCGCCGGCGAAGCAGATCACGTCGTCCGCGCCGACCGTGTCGTACGTGTCGGCGACGGCCTGGCGCAGCTCGAGGGCGCCGTAGGTCTCGGTGTAGCCGAGGGAGAGCGTCTCCCAGGCGTGGACGTCCTCGGGGGCGGCGAGGGAGAGCAGCTCGGCCATGGTCATGGTCTGGGCGTCGGACGCCGTCAGGTGGTGCCGGGCGGTGAACTCCCAGCGGGAGAAGTAGACCTCCAGCCGGAAGTCGGGCAGTCGGCTCATGGGCGGCTCCTTCTGAGTTCGGCGAGCAGCGCGTACAGGGTGGATCGGGAGGTCTTCAGCGCGCCGGCGACGACGGGGACGGCGCGGCGGACGGCGAAGACGCCGGCCTGGTCGAGCTCGGCCAGCACGGCGAGGCGGTCGGCGCGGGTCAGGCGCTCGACCCCCCGCCCGTGCTCGCGGACGTAGGCGCCGACGATCCGGTGGACGCGCTCGGTCCAGTCCTGCTCGAACAGCGCCTCGGGGCGCGGCGCGGTCGGCGCGGCGAACGCGGCCAGCAGCGCCGCCGCCTGCTCCATCGGGGTGCGGTCGAGGTTCACGCAGAGCACGGCCGACGGCTCGCCGCCGTCGTCGCGCAGCACGGCGCTGACCGAGGACAGCCGCCGCCCGTCGGACAGCAGCTTCTCGTACGGGCCGTAGACGTCGTTGCCCGCCGGGTCGAGCCGCTCCAGCTCGCCGAGCAGCGACGGGTCACCGGCGCCGCGCCTGGACATGGGGTTCCACACGGCCAGCACGCGGTCGTTCGCGGCGTCGTGCAGCACCACTTCGGCGTGCGGTGCCAGCAGCGCGGCGATGGCCTCGCACACCGGCGACCACATCCGCACGCGGGGATCTGTCTGCGTCACACGTCGGATGATATGTCCAGGTTGGACATTTTCTCCAGTCGGAGGCGGGTGCGGTTCACAGCGCGAGCTCGACCCCGTAGTTCCGCATCCACTCGTCGAGCTGCAGGAACCGCTCCAGAGCCGCCCGGTTCCCCGGGGCGGGTGGCTGGTCGACGGTCGCGCGGGCCCGGTCCCAGTCGATCAGCCGGGCCGCGGGTGAGTCCTCCCGCTGGAGCAGGACGCGGGCCCGTTCGTGCAGGGCCTGGTCGTAGGAGGGGTCCTGGGTGGTCGGGTACGGGCTCTTGACGCGCTGGAGGATGCCCGCGGGCAGCAGGTCCGACGCGGCCGCGCGGAGCAGGCTCTTCTCCCGGCCGTCGAACGTCTTGAGCGCCCAGGGCACGTTGAAGACGTACTCGACCAGGCGGTGGTCGCAGAACGGCACCCGTACCTCCAGGCCCACGGCCATGCTCATCCGGTCCTTGCGGTCGAGCAGGAGCTGGACGAAGCGGGTCAGGTGCAGGTAGGAGATCTCGCGCATGCGCCGCTCGTGGCCCGTCTCGCCCGGGAGCCGGGGCACCTCGGCGAGGGCCTGGCGGTAGCGCTCCTCGCTGTAGCCCGGCAGGTCCAGCTCGTCCGCCAGGTCGTCCCTGAGCAGCCGCTCCACGCCGGTGTGCGGGGCGGCGCCGGGGATGGCGAGCCACGGGAAGGTGTCGGCCTCGACCGCCTCGCGCTCGTGGAACCACCGGTAGCCGCCGAACACCTCGTCGGCCGACTCTCCCGACAGCGCCACCGTGGAGTGGCCGCGGATGGCCTTGAACAGCAGGTACAGCGAGCTGTCCATGTCGCCGATGCCGGTCGGCAGGTCGCGCGCCCGCAGCACGGCCGAGCGCACGCCGGGGTTCATCAGCTCGGCCGAGTCGAGCACGATGTCGGTGTGGTCGGTACGGGCGTGGGGGACCAGCTCGTGGACGTAGGGGGTGTCGGGCGTCGAGCGGGTGAGGTCGGGCTTGAAGTTCTCGGTGTAGCCGGCGAAGTCGACGGAGAACGAGCGTACGGTGCCCAGGTGCTGCTCGCGCAGGTGCCTGGCGGCCAGGGCGGTGATCGCGCTGGAGTCCAGGCCGCCGGACAGCAGGGCGCACAGGGGCACGTCGCTGATGAGCTGGCGGGCGACGATGTCGTCGAGCAGCGTGCGCACGGTCTTGACGGTCTCGCCGACGTCGTCGGAGTGCTCGTGCGAGTCCAGCTGCCAGTAACGGCGTTTGCGGATCCCGTCGCGGCTGACGGTGACGACCTGGCCGGGGCGCACCTCGTACATGCCGGTGAAGATGGCGTGCTCGGGCGTCTTGATGAACGACATCAGCTCGCGCAGCCCGTCGGCGTCGAGCTCGCGGCGGGCCCGCGGGTTGGCGAGGATGGCCTTCGGCTCTGAGCCGAACAGCACGCCGTGGGGGGTGGGGTAGTAGTACAGGGGTTTGATGCCCATGCGGTCGCGGACGAGGAGCAGCTGCTCGGAGCGGGCGTCCCAGACGGCGAAGGCGTACATGCCGTTGAGGTGCTCGGCCAGGTCCGCGCCCCATTCGAGGTAGGCGCGCAGCACGACCTCGGTGTCGCTGCGGGTGCGGAAGCGGTGGCCGCGGGCGGTGAGTTCCGCGCGCAGCTCGCCGAAGTTGTAGACCTCTCCGCTGTAGGTGAGGACGGCGGGCTCGCGCCCCTCGCCGTCGGCCACCATCGGCTGGCGTCCGCCCTCGAGGTCGATGATGGCGAGCCTGCGGTGCCCGATGGCGGCGTGTTGAGCGGTCCAGAGCCCCTCGTCGTCGGGACCACGGCACGCCATCGTGTCGGTCATGTCCTGCGCGATCTGCCGCTCCTGCCGCAGGTCGTGCTCGAAGTCCACCCATCCGCAGATGCCACACATGTCGGCTCCCAGGTCTGAAGGCCGTATACGTGCCCGCTTTGGGGTAGATCGTGAATAACGTCCGGTTCAACTTGGGGCATGGGATTTTCCTGGTCGGAGCGCCGCGCGCCCGCCGGCGAAGAGCGGGCGGGCGCGCGGGTTCCGGGTGTCAGGCCGTCAGCAGGTGAGGTTGCCGCCGGGGGAGACCCCGAGGATCTGGGTGAAGCGCTGGTAGGCGTTGACCCGGCTCTGCACCTGGGCGGGGTTGCGGCCGCCGCACTCCAGGCTGCCGTTGATGCTGCGGATGGTCTCGCCGAAGCCGCGGCTGTTGACCATCGCGTTGTGGGCCGTCATGGTGCCGGGGCCGTTCTGGGTCATCCAGTACCACAGGGCGGTCTTCCAGGCCACGGCCGCGTCCTGCTGCACCAGCCAGGGGTTCGTCAGGAGGGGCAGGCCGAGCGCGTCGCCGGCGGCCTTGTAGTTGAAGTTCCAGCTCAGCTGGATGGGGCCGCGGCCGTAGTAGGCGGCCTGCCCGGCCGGGCATCCGTACGGCTGGTTCGGGTCGCAGTAGTGGGGATAGTTGGCGGTGTTCTGCTCGACGATGTGGACCAGGCCGCCGGTCTCGTGGTTGACGTTGGCGAGGAAGGCGGCGGCCTCCTGCTTCTTGATCGTGTCACTGCTCGTCCTGGCGAAGGCGGGGTAGGCACTCATGGCCGCGACCAGGCCGCTGTAGGTGTAGAAGGAGTTCCGGCTCGGGAACATCTGGTTGAACTGGGCCTGGGTCACGACGAACCCCGACGGGTCCGGCGGGTCGGTGGGGCCGCCGGAGCAGGTGTGCGGGTCCCAGTACCAGTGGCTGATGACCGGGTCGTACCCGGGGTTCTCGTGTACGGCGATGTAGTGGTTGCCGTCGGTGTAGCGGACGATGCTGCCCACGCCGTACCACTGACCGGCCACCCAGTTCGGGTAGGAGCAGGCCGTTCCCCCGCCGCCGCTGCCGCCGGTGCAGGACCCCTGGTCGGCCCAGACGTCGGCGCTGCCGGGGGCCTCGTTCTGGGTCCACCACCGGGCGGACCAGTTGTGCCCGTTGTGCGACACGACCGCCCCGCCGGTGTAGACGGCGGAGGTGCTCCACGCGGTCGCGCAGGCGGCCGCGTTCGCCGCGGCCGGCAGGAGCACCGCGAGCACCCCCGTGGCCAGTAACAGCGCGACCAGCGGGGCCAGGATTCTTCGCAGCACGTGACCACTCCTCGAGGCTTAATGCTTAAGAAAGTTTCCTAAGGATTAACGGATCGGCTGCCACCGCGCAAGGCCCAAAGTCAGATTCGGGGGGCCGGCCGGGTGCCGGTCCGGCAGTGCGCGCGGTCGGGTCGGGAGAGCACTCCGCTCCGGCTTCGCTGGTGCGGCGCGAGTCTCCGGCGGTCCGGGATGCCGGGCGCGGGGGGCGCCGAGGCGGCCTGGTCAACCCTCCGAGAGCAGCCAGTGAATGCTGGGGCACTCCAGGTCAAAAACACCAGGTCAAAAGGAGAACAACCCGTACTCGTCGGCTTCCGGGCGGGTAGAAGGTAAGTCGCCCTAGGGGGAAGGGATAGCTGGGATGGTTACTGGCTGGGAGATCAAGCATCGGCTGTATCGGGCGATCAACGCTCATGATGTGTCCGCCGTCCTCGACAATTACCTGCCCGAGGCCGTGTTCGTAGCGCCTTCCGGCGTGCTGGAGGGCCATGAGCAGATCGCCTGGTTCTGGGAGCAGCTCTTCAAGGCCTTTCCCGACCTTCAGCAGACGCCCTGGTTGGAGGTCGCCTGTGACGATCCTGCCGTCACCGAGTGGACGCTCACCGGCACGCATCAGGGCCCCTTCCTCCTGCCGAACGGGAGCGAGCTGGAGGCGACCGGCCGCCGCGTTGCCATTCGCGGTTCCTGCATGGCTCACGTGGCCCACGGGAAGATCGCCACGCATCGGGAGTACTTCGACCAACTGGAGCTGTACTGCCAGCTCGGGTGCGGATTGCCCGACGTACCCGATTCGACTCGCTAGCGGCTCGTCTCTGAACGTCGACCCGGCGGATCGATCTCGGAGGGTGAACCCGTCACGCCCGTCGCTGCCGAGCCCGGGGTGGTGGCGGGTGCCTCGGCTGTCGTAGGCGTCGGCGCCCACCTCGTCGAGCACGAGCAGGTGGGAGGCGATAGCACAGCTGTGCGAGTTGTCCGCGAGACCGGGCCGTACGTCAGCCCCGCAGGTCATTTCCGGGTGGCGGTGATCAGGTTACGCGCGCCCTGGCGGAGCAGGTCGGCCGCGACGGATGCTCCCAGAGCGGCCGGGTCGGAGTGCTCCCCCCAGGCGTGGGAACGGACGAAGGCGCTGCCGTCACTGTTGAACACCATCCCGAACAGGCCCATCTGTCCGTCTGGGGTGGTGGAGGCGTGCCCTGCGATGGGGCTGTTGCAGTGGCCGGACAGCATGTGCAGCATGGTGCGCTCGGCCAGGATGTGGCGCGCGGTCAGCGGGTGGTTGAGCTCGTCCAGGAGCCGCATGACCGGGGTGTCGGAGGTGCGGGCCTGTAGGCCGATGACGCCCGCGCCCACGGGCGGCACCATGGAGACGATGCCGTCCTCGGCGCTGTGGAACTCCAGGGGCAGTATCTCGTGGTAGCGGTCGAGCAGGCCGAGGCGGATCAGGCTGGTGCGGGCCAGGATGAGGGCGGCATACTTGCCGTCCTCTTTGTCCAGGTGGTTCAGGCGCGTGTCGACATTGCCCCGGATGCGTTCGGCCCTGAGGTCGGGCCGGTGGATGCTGAGCTGGGCGTGGCGGCGTACGGAGCTGGTGCCGATGAGCGACCCGGGCGGGAGCTCCGCGAAGGGGACATCGCCGCGGGTGACCACGACGTCGTGGACGTCGTCGCGCGGCAGGTAGGCGCCGAACGCGGTTCCTTCCGCGAGGGGGACGTCACCGGGAACGTCTTTCATGCAATGAACGGCGATGTCGATCCGTGCGCTGGTCAAGGCGCGGTCGATTTCCTTGCTGAAGGCGCCCTTGCCGCCGATCTCCGCCAGGTCACCAGGCCACAGGTCGGCGCTGACCTGCGTCGGCACGATCTCGACGGAGATGCCGGG
Organism: Nonomuraea sp. KM90; assembly: GCF_052246675.1. Lineage (NCBI taxonomy): Bacteria > Bacillati > Actinomycetota > Actinomycetes > Streptosporangiales > Streptosporangiaceae > Nonomuraea > Nonomuraea sp. KM90. Next base: position 21,040 of record NZ_JBQQCB010000070.1, read on the forward strand.
AACGAGCTTTGTGACCAGTTCAGCAACATGGCGGCTCTGAATCATGGCCATGGTGGAGGTACGGGTGCCGATCCGTAGCGGGGCGTCGCCGAATCGGGTGAGGACGACTTCGGTCAGAGGGTTCACGTGGGGTGCGCTTCCTGGTCATGGTTTCAGCCGTGTCGGAGGTGAGCTTAGAAACTACAAGCTGTAGTGCTCGGGGGCGACGACGGGCCGCATCGGGAGAGCATGCCGACCCGAACGCCGGGCCTACATGCAGGTCAGCCGCAGGCTGCCAAGAGCTCCGCGAGGCGCTTGGCCGGGGGTGTCCCAGTCGAGCGTCTTCCGTGGCCTGGCGTTCGATCCAGCGGCGACGGCGTCGAGCTGGTCGCGTTCTGATGCCTGACACCACATGGCCCGCTACGCGGGCGGACCTGGCCCGCCAAGCCCAGGTCGGGGCGCTGCTCGTTCAGTCACGGCTTGTGGCCTGTTTCCTGGACCATGCGGTGGCGTCAGCTCCGTATCGAGCCAGCAGGCGTGCGAACTGGATCCGCTCCTCCGGCGACCAGGCGGCAGTGATCTCTTCGAACGCCTTGCGCTGTTCAGCGGCGAAGCGGTTGCGTTCGGCCTCGCCGTGCTCGGTGAGCTCGAGCACGGTGCGGCGTCCGTCGGACTGGGACGCCGCCCGGCGCAGCAGCCCGTCCTCTATGCAGGCGGCGACGGTCCGGCTGGCCACCGGCTGGGCGACGCCCATCTCGGCAGCGAGGCCACCGACGGTTGTCTCGCCCGGCGCGTCGGCGATCACGTTGAGTACAAGGTTGCGGGAGAGATCCTTGCTCGATGCCGGTGCGCGTCGTCGCAGACGTGACAGCGCCGGGCCGATCTGGTCGAGCGCCAGGTCGTCGGAGGGCTGCTCGGACAAGGACGCGCTGCTCATGTGGCCGATTCTAGGCCGGGTTCGCGCATTTGCATAGCATTAGACAAGTACATAGCATCAGGTATGTAAATTTGAGCGAGCGAGGAAACGAGGCGGACTGCCATGGCGCTCACCGCGATCACCAACGCGCAGATCTTCGACGGAGAGAAGGCGGTCGGCGTGCGGACCGTGGTCATCGACGGCGGGAGGATCGCCCGCATCGGTGGCGACGCCCCTCAAGACAGCGAGATCGTCGACGGCAGCGGCGCCACACTGCTGCCGGGGCTCATCGACGCCCATGTTCACTCCGCCCCGGGTTCTCTGGCGCTCGCCCTGCGGTTCGGGGTGACGACCGAACTGGAGATGCAGGGGATGAACACCCGGGAGAACCGGGGGCTCATCACCGACGACGACACCCTGGCTGACGTGCGCTCTTCCGGCTTTGCCATCACACCGCCCGGTGGTCACCCGAGCGAGCTGATGCCTGAAGGCTTCCGGCCGAAGTGGGATCTCCCCCCGGTGATGCCCCTGATGCCGTTCTCCACCACTCCCGAGGAAGCGGCCGCTTTCGTGCCCCAGCTCCTCGCCCGTGGATCCGACTTCATCAAGTTCATGATCGACGACGGCAGCGTGGAGGGACATCCCGGGCTGCCCTCGCTCGACCAGGCCACCGTGAACGCCGGTGTGGCCGAGGCCAAGAAGTACGGCGCCCTTACCGTGGCCCACGCGCTGACCGTGGAGGCCACCAGGATGGCCGCCGAAGCCGGCGTCGACGGCGTCTCCCACGTGTTCATGGACCAGCCGCACACCGCCGAGATCATCAGCCTCATCAAGGATGCGGGCATGTTCGTCATTCCCTGCATCGCTCTCGATGCCTCGATGATGGGAAACACCGGCAGCGAACTCGCCGACGACCCCCGGGTCGCCGCACGCCTCGACAGCAAGTGGGACCAGACCCTGCGCTCCAGCTACAACCGCTACCCGCAGGGCAAGCTCGATGACGTGTACGACACCGTGCGCGCCCTGGATGCCGCCGGCATCGACGTGCTGGCCGGCACCGACGTCTCCATGCCCGAGACGTTCTTCGGGGGCCTGGCTCACGGAGCGAGCCTGCACCACGAACTGCAATACCTTGTGGCAGCCGGCCTCACGCCCCCACGGGCCCTGCGCGCGGCCACCGCGACCACAGCCCGCCGCTTCCGCCTCAGCGACCGGGGCCGCATCGCCGAGGGACTCCGCGCCGACCTTCTGCTGGTCGACGGCGACCCGGTCAGCAACATCAGCGACACCCTCAACACCCGTGCCGTCTGGCGCCGGGGCACCCGCCTGGCAGCATGACCGCAGCACTTCGCTTGGTCGAGATCGACGTCCGCCAGCTGCGACACACCCACGCCACCGAACCCATCGAGGCCGTGCGCCGCCGCCTGGGCCACGCCTCCACCGAAACCACCCAGCTGTACGCGTTGCTGGACGCAAGGTCGCCGATGCCGAGATCCGCGCCGCCCACCGACACCGCGGCCAAATGACGCGCTGAAAAAAGTCCGCACGGCACGTCAAGATCATTTCGTGTGTTGACAGCCTCATCCCGGTGTCGGCGCGGCCGGGCGGGCTGAGCCGCGGCAACAGCTCCATCTCTGCCGCGGTGCGTGCGCTGGCCCGTGAACTTGATGGCGAGCGACGAGCGCGACGGCAAGAGGCCGCGGAACTCCCGAAATGCCTTGGAGCGGCGCAGGTGAGGACCTCGCACGACGACGACGCCCCGACCGCTACGAGCCAGTATGACCGGAGAGTAACCGTCATCAATGTGGCACTAGGCGGGGGCGCGCGGCGCCTTGCCATCGGTTGAAGTGTCGTCTCCGGCCGCGGAGGCTTCTCCGGTGAAGCGGCGCAACTCCGGGCTGAGCGCGGCTACAGCTGCGGTCAGGCCGAGCAGCCCGCCCAGCACGACGAGCGCCGCCGCGCCGCCCAGTGCCGCGGCCAACGCCCCGCCGAGGACTGGCCCGAGAGGCTTGAGCGCCATCCCGCCCACGCCCAGGACCGCGCCCATCCGGCCGAGCATCGCTTCCGGCACCATTCGTGCGACCACCACGTTCATCACCACGTTCAGCGAGGGCGTCGACAAGGTGATGAACACCAACGGAATCATCGGCCACCACGCCCCCCAGGGCAGAACCGTGGCCGCCAGCGCGGCACCGAAGACCGTCACGACGGCCGGCAGCAGTCTGCCGGGAGGCAGGAGCCTGCTGATGCGGCCCGACAACAGCGCACCGGTCAGTCCGCCGATACCGAGACCGGCCAGAACCGTGCCGGTGACGCGCGCGTCACCGCCGCGTTCGCCGACGAGCACGATCAGCGGGATCAGGAACGCCCCGCCCAGCAGGTTGAGGACCATCACCGCTGCGGAGACCTCCCGCAGGCCAGGCTGGCGCCACAGCCATACGACGGCCTCGGCCGCTTCCCGGCGCATGCTACGCCGGATCGGCCGCCGCTCCTCGCCGTCATCTCGTGCAGAGGCTCGCGGCTCGTCCGCCGGGCGGCGCGGCACCTTCGCACACGCGTAGAAAAGCGTGGCGGCCAGGAAAGTGATGGTGTCGACGACGAAGGGCACTGCCCGCCCCAGGCCGTACAGCAGGCCACCGAGCGGAGGGCCGATCAGCCCGGCCGCGTGGGTACGGGCCTCCTCCTGCGCGTAGGCACTGTGCAGTTGGCCCGAGGGGACGATGCCGCGGATCGCCGTGTCCTGGACGGGACCGATGAACGCGGCGCACAGCCCGTCCAGCACTGCCAGCGTGATGAACTGCCAGACCTGTACATGACCGGTGATGATGAGCGCCGTCAGCAGCGCGGAGACGATTGCCTGGAGGCCCTGAGCCGTGATGATCGTGCGGCGGCGGTCCCACCGGTCCACCCAGACGCCGGCCGGCATCTGGACCGCGAGCAAGGCGACGGTGCGGGCTCCAGCGACGATGCCCGCCAACCCAGGCGAGCCGGTGAGCGCCAGCACCAGCAGAGGCATGGCAAGCCTGGTGAGCTCCGACCCCAACTGGGAGACCGCGCTGCCGACCCACAGCAGTTGAAAACGCACGTTCTTGCGCAGCGGGACGATGTCGGTCACGAAGCGTCTTCCTTGGATGCGGGGCGCGGTCACCTGACCTGAGGCACCACTTCCGGAGGCGAAGGCTGCGCCGGTTCCGGCTTCGGACAGGGCACGGGCGGGACCCGGAGAAGATACCTACCGGAGATGACGCTGTCTACCGAATAGAGCCGGTTAGGGGAGCATGCGCTTTCCAAGTCGGAGGCGGACCCATGAAGACCGGCGACAGGGAATTTCCATCACCTGCACACCTGGGTACTTGCGGGCCGCGTCCGGCCAGCTCGCCCCTCGCCCCGGCCGGGCCGACTCGATGACGTCACATCGGCTCTGTGGAGGTGGTCATGCCGGTCGTCGCCTTCCCCAGCGGCGCGTCCGGTTCGGCCGCGCCCTCCGGCCACCCCACCGGCGTGCAGGTCGTCACCGGCGCCGTCGAGACGGTCCTCGACTCACTCGGCACCGCCACCATCCACGCCGGCGACACCCACACCTTGGCCCGGCTGATCGCGACCGTCGGCCCGCACCACCCCGTTGCCCTCAGAGGGCATTTGATTTGAGTAGATTGCGGCTTATGTTCTCGGCCGCTTGGTCAGCGCGTGGGCGATCTCGTGCCGGTGCCGTCCGGTGACCTTCAACTCTCCAGGGCCTGCTCCGCTCGCGCCGTTCCTGGCCGGGCGCGGGCGGGATCCGGTTCGGACAGATCGGACCTGGACCAGCAACCCCGAGGAGTACATCCGGCATGACAAGCAGTGTTCAGCAGCTGATCGAAACGGCACGTCTCGTACCGCTGGCCGGCCCGTTCGACTGGGAACAGGTCGCGCACCGGCTCGGGGCGCCCGTGCCGCAGGACTACCGCAAGCTTCTCGACGCAGGGGGTGGCGGACTCTGGCTGGGCTACTTGAGGCTCTACGTTCCGGCGCCCGGCCCCGGTCTCAAGCACGTCGATCTCGAGCGGTCGGGGCTGGAGTTCGAGCAGCTCCACGACCTGTTCGAGGACGAGGTCGTGGGACCGCCCGACGATCTCGACCCTGGTTCCAGGCTGCTGCCCTGGGCCTCGACCGGCACGGGGATCACCCTCTATTGGCAGGTCTCACCCGAGGCCGCGGCCGATTCGTACCCGATCCGGGTCTCGGACCGGAACGGCGACGCGTGGGAGAGGTACGACCTGCTCACCACCGACCTTCTCCTGGGAATCATCCAGGGCGAGGTGCGCAGTGAGCTGCTCAACGAGTCGTGGATGGAACGCGACGTGCTCTTCAAGCCCTACGCCGACGAGTAGGGGTGCCGGTAGGAATCGCGTCATGAGCCCCCAACGGCGTTGATCTTGTGGACCCCGCCCGCCGCGCTCCGGCCGCCCGAGCGGATCGCCGGCCCGGCCTGGAGGTCGCGTCCCAGGTCGCCGCCGTGCGGAACGGCTGACCGTACGTGGCTGGGTCAGCGGGTGGCGCTGAGCTGGTCGAGCAGCAGCGTCAGGCGGGCCTCGCGGCCTGAGGCGGGTAGTCGGCCGCCGCGGGACAGGACGATCAGCCCGTGCAGGGCGCTCCAGGCGACCTCCGTCAGGATCGCCGGGTCGCGGTCGCCGGCGAACTGCGCGACCCCGGTCAAAAGCGCCTGGAAGCCGTCCCGGAGCGGCTCGGGGGTGTCGTCCTGGCCGAACGGCAGGTCCACGGCCATCGTGAACATGGCGTCGTACAGCGCGGGGTTCTCCTCGGCGAACGCCATGTAGGCCCTGGCCAACCCCTCCAGCGCGGCCCGCGGCTCGCCCGTCCGGGTCGCGGCGCGCAGGCGTACGGCCAGTTCCGTGAAGCCCTCCAGCGCCACCGCCGCGACGATGGCGTCCTTGCCGGCGAAGTGGCTGTACAGGACCGGCTGGCTGTACTCGATCTCCTCGGCCAGGCGGCGGGTGGTCACGGCGTCCCAGCCCTCGGACTCCGCCAGCCTGCGGGCGGTCTTGACGATCAGGTCGTGGCGCTGGGCGCGTTCGCGTTCTTTGCGCTGCTGTGTGGACACCTCCCAAATCCTAGCACTGCTAGACAGATGAGCGCCGATAGTCTAGCGTCGCTAACACTTCTAGCAACGATCTAAGGGGACGACATGGTCACCATCGCCACCTGGCTCGCCGGACTGATCGCCATCGGGATCATCCTCATCGGCATCCGCTTCCTGCTGCAGCCGGTCGCGTCGGCGGCGGGCTACGGGGTTCCCGTGTCCATGAACGCGTACCTGACTGTCAAGGGCGTACGGGACATCACGGCCGGGCTCGTCGTGCTCCCGGCCCTCGTGACGGGAGACCAGCACATGCTCGGTTGGCTGATTCTCGCCAGCGTGTTCGCCCCGCTGGGCGACATGGTCGTCGTGCTCAGGAACGGGGGTCCGCGGGCGGTGGCGTTCGGCGTTCACGGCCTCACCGCCGCGGCGATGGTGGGGGTCGCGGCCATTCTCATCCTGGTGTGATCGAGGTTTCGGGCGTGATCCTGGTCCGGGCTGGTCAGGGCGCCGTTCTTCCGTAGCGCAGCACGGTATTCCTTCGCATTTTCTGAGAACTCGAAAAGGGAGACGACGATGACGATCAACGATTTGCGCGGTGTCCTCAAAGGGCGCGTGCTATTGGCCGATGACGACGGCTTCGAACAGGCGGCCACCGCGTGGAATCTGACCGTCCGGCAGCCGGTGGCGGCCGTGGCGGAGGCCGCGGATGCCGATGACGTGGCGGCGCTCGTGCGTTACGCGCGGCGGGCGGGTATGACGGTGGCCGCGCAGCCGAGCGGGCATGGCGCCTCGGGTGATGTGGACGGCCTGATCCTGTTGCGTACCGGCCTGCTGAACAAAGTGGAGGTACGCGCGCAGGGGCGCGTGGTCCGGGTGGGCGCGGGTGTGAAGTGGGGGCAGGTGCTGGCGGCGGCCGGTCCGCTGGGTCTGACCGGCTTGTCCGGCAGCGCGCCGGGGGTGAGCGTGACCGGCTACACCCTGGGGGGTGGGGTCGGCTGGTTCAGCCGCAAGTACGGCTTCGCCTCCGACAGCGTGCGGGCAATCGACATCGTGGACGCCGACGGCGAGCCGGGCCGGGTGACCGCCGAGTCCGATCCCGAGCTGTTCTGGGCGCTGCGCGGCGGTGGCGGGGACTTCGCGGTCGTGACGGCCCTCGAACTCGAGCTGTATCCCGCGCCGGTCCTGTACGGCGGGCGCGTGATCTGGCCGGAGCACCGGACGGGGGAGGTGTACGACACGTTCCTGGAGATCACCGCCGAGGCGCCGCGTGAACTGAGTGTCTGGATCAACCGGCTGCAGCCGCCCGGCGCGCCGCCGATGGTGACGCTGGACCTGGCCTACCTGGGGGAGGCGGCTCAGGGGGAGGACCTGCTGGCGCGCATCGACAAGATCGGCGGCGCGATCTCCGACAGCCGCGGCGTCGTCCCGGTTGCCGACCTGGGGAACATCACCGCCGAGCCCACCGATCCGGCCCCGTCCATCGCTCGTGCGGAGCTGCTCACCGGCCTGGACGCGGACGCGGTGGAACTTCTGCTGGCAAAGCCGGTCGAACCGCTCATCAACGTGCAGATCAGGCACCTGGGCGGGGCGCTCGCCGAGCCGGGCGGCGGGGCCGGTGCGAGCGGCGCGGTGGCCGAGCCGTACCTGCTCGGCCTGCTGGGTCTCGGCCTGCCGCACACGGCCGATGCGACCCGCGCCAAGCAGGCCGAGATCGTGGCCGACCTGGAGGCCTACATCAGCGGCCGCAAGCCGTACACCCTGCTGTCCCCCGGTGACACGGCGGCGAAGGCCTTCTCCGGCAGCGCGCTCGCGCGGCTGCGGGAGATCAAGCAGGCCCGTGACCCGCACAACGTGTTCCGCGCGAACTACCCGGTGCTCGGATAGATCGGTTCCCAGCAGGTCACGGCCCCTCCGCCCACCGGTGCGGCGGGGCCGCACCGAACCCGCGTGACAGATGTCGCCACAGCACTGTGAAGGGCACACCCTGTCCGGAGACATCACCTGGCCGGAGGAAACCGGACCGGGTGATCGAAGCCCGCGATCGGTGGTGAACCTGGTCTGCTACGTCGGGACGCCGTCCCGCGCCGATGGCGCTGACCTGATGGCCCGACCTGCTCAGCGACGAACTCGAACACCCGCCACCGGAATGGGCCGGCCCAGAACCGTGATCCGGCGTCGATCGCGCCGCACTCTCGTCGATCCACGCATGGGGTGACCTCAGCGATCGCAAAAAGGCCGGGAGAGTTCGAGATCGGCGTCCACCCGGCGCAACCCGTCGAAACCCCAGGTGTTGACGCCCTCCAGGTCCACCTCGTTGGAGATGCGCACCGCAAGGTCGCGCAGCGAGCGGGCGAGCCGGGCGTACTCGAGATGGGTGGGGTCGAGTCCCTGCGCGCCGTAGGCGCGCAGGAAGCGCACCGGGTCGGGCCCGCACAGGGCGGCGAACACATCGTGCTCGCGCGGCGCCAGCATCGTATGACCCCAGTCGAGCAGGGTTGCGATGCGGCCGTCGCGGTCGACCAGGACGTTGTGCGGGAACAGGTCGTGGTGGCACACGACGTGGGGCACGTCGATCGCGCGTGCCCGTTCGATCACCGCTTCGAGCCGGTCGACGTTGGCCAGGACCTCGTCGCGGCGGTCTCCGATCCACGGGTGGTCGTGCCGGTCGCGCAGCACCTCGATGCACCACTCGTCCATATCGGTGCGGGGCAGGGCGAGGCCGGTCACCTCGTGCACGGCGCGCATCGCCCGCGCGATCGCCTCGGCGTCGTTCCACGTTCCCTGGCGGCCGTCGACGAACGGGAACAGCGCGTAGCGCCGGCCATGGTGCTCGGCGGTGTACGAGCCGTCACGTGCTCGCGCCGCCGCCGGAACGGGGATGCCCCGAGCTGCCAACTCAGCGGTCAGCGCAAGAGCGGCATCACTGTCGGGCTGCTGACGCCACAGTTTCAGCAACCAGCGCCCGTCGGTGAACACATCCGCTTCGAACCCGCCCGGATGCGGCCGCCATTCGCCCACCTCGACACCGAAGGCGTCGCGGACCTGAGTCGTCGTCGGCGGTCGTATTTCGCTCCACATCAACCCCGGACGCTACCGCTGCCGAGGGCAGCCGGTCGACATCTTTTCCAGCACCAGCTCGACGCGGCCGACCTGCCGGTGTCGAACGCCCGGCCCGCCACGCGCAACCCCGGTCAGATACGCGCACGCCTCGACAGGCAACCCCAAGTCCTCATCGACCACCACCCACGACACCGACTCATCGGCGGCCACCGCCACCCTCGTCACCGGCCCCGGCGGCGTGCGCGTGCTCGACCTCGTGCAGGATTCGGCCTGCATCAGACGGCAACGATGACAGACACGCCTTCATCGCCGAGATCAAGCCCATCATGCGCCGGATCCGGGACCAGCTCCCCGCGGTGCGGCGTGAGGAGTTCAGGCGTTTCGCGGAGGAACACGTCAAGACCATCGCCGCCGATCTCGACGACTTCGACTTCTACACCGGCCTTTCGCTCGACGGGGCGCTCATCTACCTGCGCTGGCCCGCCGAGGAATCGGCTGCGGTGCCGTGCTGGGAGCACGCCCTGACCGCCACCGGACCACCACTTGGCCTCCAGCGCCCCGCATCGGGTACGGCGGGGGTTCAACCGCTCGCCTGCAGCGGTCCCGCTCCGGATCGGCCGTCCCCCGGACCGTAGCGGATCTCGTGCAGCGCCTCGACGACCGCGCCACCCAGCAGTACACGGTCCTGCCGCAGAGGGTAGTGCAACGGAACGGAATCCGGCGTTTGCCACCGCCGAGCAGGACGACCGAATCAGCTACATGACCAGCGGAAATCACGTTGACGCCGGGTTCCGTTCCAAACTCTCTGCGCCCCTACTCGTCGTAGTGATGTCCATGAGAGGGCGGACATACCCCGGACATACCGCAATCTGCGACATTGGTTCCGCAAGATCATCCACGGAAGGGAATGACATGCGGAAACTCTCGGCCGTCGCTGCGGTATTTTCGGGCGTGCTGGCCCTGGGCGTGAACGCCATGCCCGCTCAGGCCGTGCCAAGCAACTGCTCCCATGGGGTTAGGAACGGTGCCATCGACGTAGCGTGGTCACTGTGCACATCAGGAACGGGCACCCACCGGGTGGTAGTCGATTGCAGAACGAACCCCGACGATCCCTCAACCGAATTCCGCTACTACGGCCAGTTCGTAGACGTGGACAAGGTGTCCACGAGGCCGTGCCCCGATCACAGACCGTTCGCTGCCTGGACCACCGTCTGGCCAAGGAATTGACGCATAGCTGCCTACACCGTCAAGAGCGGCAGATCTACCGCCTACGCGGCTCGAGGTGCCAGAGGGGAGCGCCACCCGCCCCGCGCCGGGCCGACCGTGCCGAGCAGGTCTCCGGCGACGACCACGAGGTACCGGCCGTCCTCCAGCCCGGTCGGCACCACCTGGACGGCAGCCGGCTCAGCGGCGGTGTACCAGGAGCGGCGGCGCAGCGGGGCGTCACTCGCGTGATCTTCGGTCATCGGCCGGGAGACACGTCCGAGTCGGGTTGCTGTTGACGCGCCTGTCACCAGCCGCCATTTCATGTCGGATAACGGTACGAGTGTTCGCCTCGGCAAGCGTCGCAGGGCGAGGTGGAACGGGTTATGGGTCTTCTCCCGCGCTCCCGAAGCTGTCAGCCCGCCCGACCTGCGGACGCCGCGCTCGACGTGGTGGTGGGTGATCCCGACCGCGCCGTTAACGGGTGCGCGGCCTCAGCGGACTCCGGGTGGCCGACGCCTCGGTGATCCCCGCCATCCCCTCGGCCAACACCATCGCGACCGTCTACGCCATCGCCGAACGCGCGGCCGAACTCCTCGCCGGCCCGACTCCCGGCGCCCGGAACCTACCTGGCCCGGCGCTCGGGTAGAAGCCACCAGCCGCAAAGTAGCGCTGGATGATCGGGAGCTCCCGACGGCTTGACCTGACATCGGCCGGAAGATCCGCAACCACGTCCGGCAACTCGAAGCTCTCGGCTTTACCGCCACCCTCGCCACCGCCTGACCCAGGCTGCACACGCAGATCCCAGCCGACGATCACCGGCCGAGGTTCGCTGCCGGGTGATCTGCCGAGGTGGCTGTCTTCCGGTCAGTGGGCGGGCAGGCGGTGCAGCACCTCGGCGACCTCTTCGCGGATCTGCGGCGTCACCTTGCCGCCTTCCTGGTTGAACGGGATCCGCAGCACGAGGTTGCCTCCCGTAGTGGGCGAAGATCTCCTCGGCCACGGTGACCCCGCTCTTACCCCCGCCACGCTCGCGCATGCCGTACCTTGAGCCCGCCGCACTGGGTCGCGACGTGTCGGAGGTGGCCGGCCCTTGTCGAGGTCGGCGGCATCGAGCCAGGCGAGGAAGGCGCGGATTCGGGAGGCGTAAGTGCGGCGGGTGTCGGCGTCCAGCGGCGCGCGTTCGAGGGCCGCGGTTTAGTCGTCATGCACCGCGGTGAACGCGGCGGGTACCTCCAGGCGTCGCCCCACCCGCTGTTGTCAGAAGTTCCGACTGTCGAAACTTCTGACAACAAGTAATAGCAGTCTTGCATACCTCGCGATCAAGGCTGTTGATCGGAGAGCGCAGGTCGTCTCTTTCGCTGGGGGAACCACCATGCGGCGGGGCCGAGCAGGCTCATCAGGGCAGGTACGAGCATCATCCGAATGATCGTGGCGTCCACGATCACCGCGGCTGCCAGACCGATGCCCACCATCTGCACCAACGGGTTGTCGATCCCGGCGAAGCTCAGGAAGACCACGGCCATGATCGCTGCGGCTGAGGTGATCACCCGGCCGGTCGCCGCCAATCCGGTGACCATGCTGTGGTAGGGCTCGCCGGAGGACAGATAGTCCTCTTTGACCTTGGACATCAAGAACACCTCGTAGTCCATGGACAGGCCGAACAACACCGCGAACAGGAACATCGGCACCACGGACATGATCGGGACCGGCTGGTCCACGCCCAGCAGGCTGAGTCCCCAACCCCATTGGAAGACCGCGACGATCACCCCGTACGCGGCGCCGATGGACAGTAGCGTGAGCAGCGCCGCCTTGATTGGAACCAGTACCGACCTGAACATGGCGATCAGCAGGAAGAAGGAGAGCGTCACCACTCCGCCGATCACCCATGGCATCCGGTCTGTGACTCGGTCCGCCATGTCGATCATGAGTGCGGTCAGCCCGCCTACGTACGCCCGCGCGCCGGTGCCGGCCAGGCTTGAGGGAAGGACGTCGTGCCGGAGGCGATGCACGAGGTCGGTGGTTGCCTCGTCCTGTGGCGCGGTCTTGGGGATGATCGTGACGATGCCTGCTCGCTGGTCGTCGCTGACCTGGGGTGGGGCGAGCACGGCGACGCCCGGGTCGTTCTTGACGATCGATGCGATGCGGTCGAGCGCGGTGCGGCCGGTCGGGGGCAGTTCGACGGCGACCAGGAGTGGCCCGTTGTAGCCGGGCCCGAAGGCGCGGGCGATGAGGTCGTAGGCCTGCCGCTGTGTGGTGGAGACGGGCTGGACCCGATCGTCGGGCATGCCCAGCCGCAACGACGCCAGGGGCGCGGCCAGCAGCAGGAGCAGCAGGGTGGTGCCGATCGCATACAACCACCGCCTCCTGCGTACGTGCTCACTCCACCGCATCCACCCACCCCCGGCCGCTCGCGCGGATGGCCGGGTACGGCTGAGCCTGGGCAGGGCAAGCGCGTTGACCCGCCTGCCCAGCGCCGCGAGCAGGGCGGGCACCAAGGTGAGCGCGGCGGCCGCCATCACCAAGACGATCAAGGCCGAGGCCAGCCCCATCGACCCGACGAACGGGATACCGGCCGCATACAGGCCGAGGATGGCCACGACAACCGTCCCGCCGGCGAACAGCACGGCCCGTCCCGCCGTCGCGTTCGCCTTGATGACCGCCGCGCGCACGTCCTTGCCGGCGGCCAGGTGCTGGCGGAACCGGGTGACGAGGAACAGCGCATAGTCGATGCCGGCGCCCAGCCCCAGCATGACCGCGACGATCGGTGCCGAGCTGGGGATGTCGACCACTGAGGCGACCAGGAGCACCAGGACCGAGCCCGTCCCCAGCCCGATCAGCGCGGTCACGATCGGCAGGCCCGCCGCGACCAGTGATCCGAAGGCGAGTAACAGCACGATGGCGGCGGCGAGGAGTCCGACGAGTTCGGCGATCCCGGTCTCGGGCCTGCTGGCCGCGTCGACGACCCAGCCGCGGAACTCGACCTGCACCCCGGCCGTCCTGACCGGTGCGGCGGCCTGCTCGAGACGGTTCAGCGCGGTGGCGCCGAGTTCGCCGGTCGGGCCCGTGTACTGGACGGTGGTCAGCGCGGTCGCGCCGTCCGCGCTGACCATCCCGGTGGCGACCGGGTCCGCGGCCGCTGTGACATACGGCTGGCGGGCCACTTCGGCGATCATGGCCGCGACGGCCTTCGCCGGCGCGGGGTCCCGCAGCTGTCCGCCAGGGATGTGAAACACCACGTCGGCGCTGGCCTCGCCCGCTGCGGGGAAATGCCCGCGCATCACGTCCAGCGCTCGCTCGGAGCCGGAGCCCGGCACGCGGAAGTCGTCGACGAAGGCCCCACCAGCGAGCCTGCCGAGTCCCAACAGCGCAGCGAACAGGACCAGCCATCCCACCATGACGAGGTATCGGCGGCGCACTGCGAACGAGCCGATTCCTTCCAGCATCTTCACCATGACGCCACATCAAACTGCACTGAGGGTAAATTTGCAACAGTGCATATACACACTGGTGCAGATATCGCTGTACGCTCTTCCCGTGGAAGTGGAAGACGGGCTACGCCAGCGCAAGAAACTCCGCACCCGGCGCCTGCTGGTCGACCAAGCGCTGCGGCTGTTCATCGAACGCGGATACGACCAGACCACGATCGCCGACATCGCCGCCGCCGCCGACGTGTCCAGACGGACCTTCTTCAGCTACTTCAACAGCAAGGACGACCTGCTGTTTGCCGACGCCGACGACCACCTGGAGCGGCTGCACACCGCCTTCGCCGCCCGCCCCGACGGCGAACGGGCGCTCGACGCGCTACGCAGAGTTGCCCTGGAGGTGCTGCCTCGCACGGCCGACGAACTCATGGGCCGGCATCGCCACGTCCGGCTCCAAGCGCTCCTGGTCAGGCCCGACCTGCAGGCCCGCTGCATGCTACGGATCAGCACCGCCGAACGCGAAATGGCCACGGCACTGCACGCCGCATTCCCCGACGAACTGAGCGAATACCAGGCGACCGCTGTCACCGGCGCGCTCGTCGCGGTGGCCGTACGCACCATGGCGGCCGGCGAGCCGCCAGACATCCTCCGCGCCCACCTGCTGTGGACACTGGACCTGCTCAAAGACGCGATGCAGGAACACCGGCGACCCCCCGACCACCCCCAGGAATGAAACCCCGCCCATGTCCACCATGTCCGCGATACTCAAGACCCTCAGCGTCGACAAGCTGGATGGTGACCTGGGTGCTGAACAGCGCACCGGTAACCGGTGAAATGCTCGAAATCGGGGCGGGAAACTTCGACGGCCGGGCGAGCGCCAGTCAGGCCGACGCCACCGCGCTGCCGTTCGAGGGCCAGCGCTTCGACCTGGTCCTGTCCTTCGCATGCCGCACCACGTCGGCGACTGGCGCACAGCCGTCGCTGAGGCCGCCCGCGTGCTGTGCCGCGACGTTCACCCCCCGTCACCCGTCTGCGCACTTCCCGCAGCCTGGGCGGACTGCTCATGCGTTTCACCGCCACCGAAGACGGTCGCGTCCGAGCCCGTCACTTGAGCTGGAGCGGAGCCTGCGGGATGCCATCAGGGCGGGCCGGTTGCGCCCCGGCGTCCGGCTGCCGTTGTCCCGGGCACTCGCCGCGGACCTCCGGATCACCCGCGGTGTCGTCATCGCCGCCTATCACCAGTTCACCGCCGAGGGAGGAAAACGAGTGGCCTCTGGCTGCTCATCGGCGCTTCACTGTGAGCTGTCTTTGGAGGGAGTCCCATGATCGTTATCTCGGCCGCGTCGGGTGCACTCGGCCGCCTCGTCGTTGACCAGCTGCGAACCCGGGCAGAGGTGGTGGCCGCGGTACGTGACCCCGGACGGGCCCCTGAAGGTGTCGCGGTCAGGCGGGGCGACTACGACGACCCGGCGAGTCTGCTTGAAGCCTTCGACGGTGCCACCCGCCTGCTCCTGATCTCCTCTCCAGAACTCGACCCCGCCCGCCGGATCGGCCACCACCTGGCCGCGGTCGCCGCCGCCGCGAAGGCGGGCGTCGGCGCGATCGTCTACACCAGCTTTCTGGGGGCCGACACTGTCGCCACCGGGATGACGGAGGCCCACCACGCCACAGAGCAGGCCATACTCCGCAGCGGACTGCCGTACACGATCCTGCGTCACCCCTTCTACGGCGAAGCTTTCGTCCCGCGGATCTCCGGCGGAGAGCTGACCGGTAGCACCGGGGGCCGAGGACTGAACACCGCCTTTCGGTCCGATCTGGCCGAGGCGGCGGCCAACGTGCTGACCGGCGAGGAACATCTAGGCCAGGCCTACGATTTCACCGGCCCGCTGTGGAGTCACCCGGAGGTGGCCGAGGCGCTCGGCGTGACCTACCGCGAAGTGCCGGACATCACCCCTGGACCCATGAGCCGGCTCAATGCGCAGGTGAGAGCCGGCGCCATGGAGAAGCAGACTCCCGACTTGGAACAGGTGCTCGGCAGGCCCGCCGAGACGATGGTCTCCCGCGTGCTGGCGCAGCATCCACTTGGTACAAGCCGGGCCTGAGCGAGATCCGTGTGAGGGGCTTTCGCAGGTAACCAACGTGCCTGACGACCCTGGATGACTTGTCAGGCAGCGCCGGCGGCACCTGGAGCGCGCGCACATCCTGGCCAGCCCTGTCCTGGCCGCCGTACCGCAGGCCGGCCTGGAGCCGCGCGATGGCTCGGCTGATCGAGGGCCGGGCGGCGCGGAGCTCTCCGGCTGCCCGTGCTGATGTGCTCATGGCGCGCCACGGCCGGGAAGTGGCTCAGCGACAGCGGATCCCTTGGCGGTGCCGGGACCGGCGGGGTCCAGGAAGCGGGCGCCTGGTCCGGGCGCGCGGTAGACGCCTTGCGAAGGCAGTCGGGTGTGCCCCGCAGCGCATTCGAGAACGACCCGCACCGGCTCCTCGCACGCGGTGCCATCGTCGGCGAGCTTGTGCCGGACGATGACCGACGGCCCCTGTGGGTCCGCGAGGTACCTGTCACCCCATTCCAGCAAGGCAACCAGCGTGGGCCGCAGGGCATGGCCCTGCTCAGTGAGGTGGTATTCGAAGCGCTGCCGGTCGCCGGGGTCCTGGTAGGGGACGCGTCGCATCACTCCGGCGGTCACGAGGGTGTCGAGCCTGGCGGCCAGAAGGTTGCTTGCTATGCCGAGGCGGGCCCGGAACTCCCCGAACCGGCGTGCGCCGTCCAGTGCCTCGCGCACGATCAGCAGCGACCAGCGTTCGCCCACCACCGCGAGGGCGCGGGCCACCGAACAGTTCACCGGGTCGATCCGCCGTATCTCCACGGGCCGATCGTATCCACCTGGGTTGACAATCTCCATCCAGCGTTCGTAGGCTCCCCGGCGCTGAGTTGAGAAATGGATTCAGGAGGCGGGCCATGCCCATGCTCGACGTGTACATCCCCGACGGCGCGCTCCAGCCTGACGCTGAGGCAGCGCTGCTGAACCGGATCACCGAGATCCTGATCCGCTACGAGGGATTCGACCCCGCCGACCCGGTGACCCGCGGCGTCTCCTGGCTTTTCCTGCACCGGCCTGCCGCCGTCTACGTCGGTGGATCGCCCGCGGACGCACCGCGCTACAAGGTCGTCCCTTCTGTCCCCGAGGGGCAGCTCGACGAGAAGGCGCGGGCGGGCGTCATCGCCGACGTCACCGAGGCCATCCTGGACGCCGAGAACGGCGCCTGGCCGCGCGATGCCGGCCGGATCTGGGTGTTCCCCACCGAGATCCCCGAGGGCCACTGGGGAGGGCACGGCCAGGCCAGGCCGCTCGCGTCGATCCTCGCCCGGCTCACCGGCCACGACACTGAGCAGGCCCGCGCGCTCGCCGTCCGGCGCATCTCCGCCAGCCGCGCCGAGCACGCCCGCCTGCCGTAGCCGGTGCTCTCCTGGGCACGCGGAGCGCAACAACCAGCTGTGGCGGGTCGTCGACGACCTCTCCGTCCAGTTGCCCTGGGCGACGCGGTCCCCAGACGAGCTGCTGCGCAATGAGCACACCTGGCTGCCCGTCCTCGCCCCGCGGCTGCCGCCGCCGGCTCCCGTCCCGCAGCGCCTCGGTGAGCCCTCCGCGCTGTTCCCGCGCCCCTGGATCGTGACCAAGGGATGGACTCCCGTCCGCGACAGCGCTCGGCGAGGGCATCGATGTGTTCTGGAGCGCCGGGTGATCCGCGTGCAGCCGAGGTAGCCGGCCAGGATGGACAGCAGGGTGGTTCCGCCGGGAGGTCGTCGTCCCGGTGACGGGCACTCCCACGAGGCCAGGGCGGTGGCGGAGGAGCAGCTCGCCGCGCTCGGGACGGACCTGGCGGCCCGCCCGCCTGGACCTGTAGCCGGCCGGCCGTCCATCATGCCCGGTCATGCCCGGTCATGCCCGGTCATTGTCGGGCAGCCGCTGGTGGCCGGGGTTGGGCTCGGGTGCGGTGACGGCGGAAGCGGGCAGGTGGGCGGACAGGCGCAGCATGCCCACGCCGGCCAGGCCCAGCAGGGCGGCCAGCGCTACCCACAACAGGGCCGGGGAGACGGCGATCAGACCGGCGAAGCCGGCCGGGGCGATGACCTGGCCCACCGACCAGGTCATCTGGTGGACGGCCAGGTAGCGCCCGCGCAGCGCGGCGGGAGCGGTGCCGGCGGCCAGGGAGGCGCTCGGGGTCGCGTGGAGCAACTCGGCGAGGGTGAAGACGAGGGTGGCGGTCACCAGGGCGGCGATCATGGGGATGCCGGCGGGGAGGAACGCGGCGGCGGCGTACAGGGCGCAGGCGAGGACGAACACGCCGCCGGCCAGTGCCATCGCGTGGGTCCGGCGGGCGTGCCGCTGCAGGCGGCGCACCGGGAGTTGCCCGGCCGCCACGAGCAGCGTGTTGATCGTGTAGAGGATGCCCAGCAGGGCAGGCGGGGCGCCGAGCGCCGATACGGCGTACAGCGGGAGCCCCACCGAGAGGATCAGGCGGGTCAGGGTGAACGCCTGCTCGACCGCCACCAGGCCCATGAACGGCCGGTCGGTCAGGACCTGCCGGTAACCGCCCGGCCTGTCCCCCTTGCGGCGCGCGCCCACGACCCGGCCGCCGGGCAGGAGCAAGCAGGCGGCGGACACGACGAAGCTGGCCGCGTTGAGCACGGCGATCAGCGTGAACCCGATCCCGCCCGCCAGTGACAGGGCCGAGGCCGACAGCAGGCCGCCCAGGCCGAAGGCGACGTTGCGGGCCGTGGCCTGCATCGCGTACAGCCGGTCCCGGCCGCCGCCCTCGGTGAGCGCCGCCACGTAGCTGCCCGAGGCGGGGTAGAAGGCACGGTCCCCGGCCGAGATGACGGCGGCGATCGCGACGAGCGGGCCGAAGGCGTCCACCAGGGGGTAGAGGGCGAAGCCGAGCGCGCGGATCACATACGTGCCGACCAGCACGGTACGCGCGTCGAACCGGTCGATGAGCACCCCGGCCAGCGGGTTCGCCGCCAGGCCGAGCGTGGCCGCCAGGGTCACCCCGAGTCCGACCGTGGTGGCGGGCAGTCCGGTCACCTGCTGGATGAACAGCAGGGTCAGCGGGACGTACAGGCCGTTGCCGAGGGCGTCGACGAACATGCCGACGAGGAAGGGCCGCACGGCCGGGTTGCGGGGTGGAGAGGGGGAACGCACGCCGAGCAGTGTGCCTGACCGGCGGGTACGCGCGGATCGGCCGTTGGTCCTACGACCCATGGTCTCGCGTGGTCACCTGGAGCGCGTCCTGCCTTCGCTACTCGGGGCCGGCGGCCACACGCGCACCATGACCACGGTCTCCGGGGCAGAAGCGCGGTGAACTCCTCCAGCGCCACGCGTTCCTGGACCGGGTACGCGCCAGCCCCTCCCCGAAGGCCACCGGCGGGAGGGCGATCTCATGCAGGAGAACACTGCAGGGCCGACGGCGCCCGGCGCGGGCCGGGCGCCGGGCCGCCTATTCGTCCTCGGCGAACACCACCTCACGGCGCCGGCGGATCGTCGGCAGGACGGCGACGACGAGCGCCGCCACGGCCAGGGCCAGGAGCGCCGCGGAGATCGGCCGGGTCAGGAAGACCGACGGGTCGCCGCGGGAGATGATGAGCGCCCGCCGCAGGTTCTCCTCCAGCAGGGGCCCGAGGACGAAGCCGAGCAGCAGCGGCGCCGGCTCGCAGCCGCACTTGATCAGGATGTAGCCCAGGACCCCGAAGAAGACGATCGCGTAGACGTCGTACGCGTTGAACCCCAGCGAGTACGTCCCGATCGACGCGAACAGGATGATCATCGGGAACAGCACCTGGTACGGGATCCGCAGCATGCGCACCCAGACCCCGATCAGCGGCAGGTTCAGCAGCACCAGCAGCACGTTCCCGATCCACATCGACGCGATCAGGCCCCAGAACAGCTCCGGCTCGTCGGTGAGGACGTTCGGGCCGGGGGTGATGCCGTGGACGATGAACGCGCCGACCATCAGCGCCATGACCGGGTGGGCGGGCAGGCCCAGGGTGAGCAGCGGGATGAACGACGTCTGCGCGGCGGCGTTGTTCGCCGACTCGGGGCCGGCGACGCCCTCGATCGCGCCGTGCCCGAACTCCTGCCGCCGCTTCGAGATCCGCTTCTCCACGGCGTAGGAGGTGAACGAGGCCAGCACGTGGCCGCCGCCGGGCAGCACGCCGAGCGCGGCGCCCAGACCGGTGCCCCGCAGGATCGGGCCGACCATCCGGCGCCGGTCCTCGCGGGTCGGCCAGAGGTTCGTCACCCTGCCGACGATCGCCGTGCGGGTGTGCTCGTTCTCCAGGTTGCGCAGGATCTCGGCCACCCCGAACATGCCCACGGCGACCGAGACGAAGTCGATGCCGCCGTACAGCTCGCGCTGGTCGAACACGAACCGGGGAGTGCCGGTGTAGAGGTCCTGGCCGACCGTGCCGAGCAGCACGCCGAGGGCGATCATCGCCAGGGCCTTGAGCGCCGTGCCACGGGCCAGCGCGATCGACACGATGAGGCCGAACAGCACCAGCGCGAAGTACTCGGCCGGGCCGAACCGCAACGCGATGCGGGCCAGCGGCGGGGCCGCGACGGCCAGCGCGACGGTGGCCACCGTGCCGGCGATGAAGGACCCGATCGCGGCGGCGGCCAGCGCCGCGCCGGCCCGGCCCTGCCGGGCCATCTCGTGCCCGTCCAGCGCGGTGACCGCCGCCGACGACTCACCGGGCAGGTTGATCAGGATGGCGGTCGTCGAGCCGCCGTACTGCGCGCCGTAGTAGATGCCGGCCAGCATGATCAGTGCCGTCACCGGCTCGAAGCTGAACGTGATCGGCAGCAGCATCGCCACCGTCGCCGTCGGCCCGATGCCGGGCAGCACGCCGACCATCGTGCCGAGCAGCACGCCCACGAAGCAGTAGAGGACGTTCTGGACCAGGAGGGCGGTGGAGAAGCCCAGGGCGAGGTTGTCGAGAAGTTCCATGCCTCATTCCGGATGCCGCGTCAGAACCCCAGCCACGGGCCCCATAGCGGGATCCGCAGCTGAAGTCCGACGACGAAGATGAGCGTGGCGGCCACGGTCAGCCCGGCCGCCACGGACACGGCCGCCAGCGGCCGGACGCGCGTGCTGGCCAGCGTGGTGAGCAGGGCGGTCACGGCCGACGCCGGTACGAACCCGAGGCCCCGTACGGTGAATCCGAAGAACAGGACGGCGAGCACGATGACGGCGACCGCGCGCCAGGGGATCGGCCCGAACGCGATCACCTCGCCCGCGATGAGCCCCTTGACCACGATCGCCAGGCCCAGGGCGGCCACGATCGCGCCGACCAGCAGCGGGAAGGCGCCGGGGCCCATCCGCAGCGGGGTGCCCAGCTCGTAGCCGAGCGACCCCGCCACGAACGCGCCACCGATCAGGATGAAGATCGCCCCGGCGAGGACGTCCGGGAACGACCGGCGGCGCTCCACCTCAGGAGGCCTTGACGCCGGCGTCGGCGATGACCTTCGCCCAGGTGCCGAGCTGCTCCTCGAGCTTGGCCCGGTGCGCCTGCGGGGTCGCGCTCTCGGCCGGGACCGGCGCGGTGCCGAGCTTGGCCATCTGGTCGATCACCTTCTGGTCGGCCAGCGCCGTCTTCAGCGCCTCGGTCAGCTTCTGGACGACGTCCGGCGGCGTGCCCTTCGGGACGTAGAGACCGTGCCACACGCTGACCTGGAGCTTGGGCAGCCCGGCCTCGGTCGTGGTGGGCAGGTCGGGCAGGCTCTTCACCCGCTCCGGCGTGGTGACCGCGTACGCCTTCACCTCGCCCGCGGCGATCTGGCCGCTGGTGTTGGTGGTCTGGTCGCACATGAAGTCGACCTGGCCGCCGACGAGGTCGGTGAGCGCGGGGCCGGTGCCTTCGTAGGGGACCTCCTGGAGCTTGACGCCGGCGGCGGTCTGGAACAGCAGGCCGCACAGGTGGGAGGCGGCGCCGATGCCGGCGTTGGCCAGCGTGACCTTGCCGGCGTTCGCCTTCACGTAGGTGACGAGGTCCTGGAGCGTCTTGGGCTCGAAGTCCTTGCGGGCGACGATCGTCATCGGCACCTCGGTGACGAGCCCGACCATGTCGAAGCTCTCGAGCGGCTTGTAGCCCAGGTTCTGGTAGAGGGCGGGCGCCGTGGACATGCCGATGTGGTGCATGAGCACGGTGTAGCCGTTGGGCTCGGCCCGCGCGACCTCGCCGGCGCCGACGGTGCCGCCCGCGCCCTCGACGTTCTGGACGACGATCTTGCCGCCGAGCTTGGCGGCCATCGGTTCGGCGATCATGCGGGTGACGGTGTCCGTCGGGCCGCCCGCGCTGAACGGCACGACGAACGTGATGTTCTGCTCCGGATAGCCGCCGCCGGCCGGGGTGCCGCCACCTGCGGGGGCGCCGCCACCGTTGCCGGCACAGGCGGCGGCGAGCGAAACAACGCCGATCGCGGTGATCATCCGCGCAGCGGCCCGGTACCTGCTGGTCGTGGTCATGTCGCGGCCTCCTCGTCATCACATTCGCATTCGTCGGTGAGTGCGCGGCCTCAGTCTGGGCTGACAGGGACGCGGATGGTGTCAGAGGAATCCCAAGGAATGCGCCGGATGTCAGAGAAATCCCAAGAAGTGAAGGGCTAACACGAGGATCGGTCCGGGCCGTACAATCCGGTATGCGGATCACCATCATCGAGGATGACGACCGCGTGGCGCGGGGTCTGGTGACCGTCCTGGCACAGGCGGGTTTCGAGGTCCACCGCCTCGCCACCGCCGCGGAGGCCGTGCGGGCCGCGCCCTCCGACGTGGTCCTCGTCGACCTGGGGCTGCCCGACGGCGACGGGCTCGACGTGATCCGCAGGCTGCGCGACCGCCCGGAGACCGCCGTCATCGCCGTGACGGCCCGCTCGGAGGAGCACGAGCGCGTACGCGGCCTACGCGCCGGCGCCGACGACTACATCGTCAAGCCGTTCGGCATCCCGGAGCTGCTGGCCCGGATCGACGCCGTCCTGCGGCGCACCCGCGTGGCCCGCGCCCTGAGCCACCCCGACGAGCCCCTCGTCCTCGGCCCGATGCGGATCGGCGTCGGCACCCGCGAGGTCACCGTCGACGGCACCCCCGTGACGCTCACCCGCAAGGAGTTCGAGCTGCTCCTGCTGCTGGCCCGACGAGCGCCGAACGTCGTCAGCCGCGACGTCATCCTCGACCAGATCTGGGGCGCGACCTGGGAGTCCTCCAGCCGCACCCTGGACACCCACATCGCGGCGTTACGGAACAAGATCGGACCGGCCGTGCTCATCCGCACGATCCACGGGGTCGGCTATCGGCTCCTGGCCGACCGGCCGGAGCTGATCGGCTGACCCGCCGTGCACCGCCGCCTGCTCGTCGTCCTGGTGCCCCTCGCGGTGCTGCTCGTCGCGGCGCTCGGGGTGCCGCTCAGCGTCACCGTGGCCGAGCGGGAGATGCAGGAGACGTACGTCGACCGGCTCAACGACGTGGGCCGGTTCGCGTCGCTGGCCGAGACCGCGCTGACGACCGGGCGGACCGAGGCGCTGCAGCAGGAGCTGGCGCGCTACCACGACCTGTACGGCATCCCGGTCGCGGTGATCGACACCTCCGGCGCGGTGCTGCTCGGGCCGACGCGCGCCTACCAGGAGGCGGCGCGCGGCGAGCCGGCGCTGCCCCGGATCGTGACGGCGGCGCTGGCCGGGGCGCGCCCCGAACCGTCCGGGGAATGGGCGCCGTGGGACGGCTCCGCGCTCGTGGTCGCCGAGCCGGTGGGCCGTGACAGCGAGGTCATCGGCGCCGTCGTGACGATCTCCGACCTGTCGAAGACGCGCCACCGCATCCTCCTGCGGTGGGCCCAGCTCGCCGGACTGGGGCTGCTGCCGCTGGTCGCGCTGGTGGCCGTCGCCTGGCCGGTGTCGGCGTGGGTGCTGCGACCGGTGCGGGAGCTGGACGCGGCGAGCTCGCGGATCTCCCAGGGCGACCTCACCATCCGGGCGGACGCCGAGGCCGGCCCGGTCGAGCTGCGGCGGCTGGCGGAGTCGTTCAACACCATGATGGACGCGGTCGAGAACGCCGTGCAGCGGCAGCGGGCCTTCGTGTCCGACGCCTCGCACCAGTTGCGCAACCCGCTGACCAGCCTCCGGCTCGCGGTGGAGAGCCTGGAACCGCATCTGCGCGCGGCGGGGAACGGGCGGCAGGTGTTCGACGTGGCGGTGGACGAGCTGAAGGCGATGCAGCGGTTGCTGAACTCGCTGCAGGCCAGCGCGCGGATGGAGAGCATCCGCACGGCGTCGCCGGTGGACCTCGACGCGGTGCTGGCGACGCGGGTGGACCGGTGGCGGGCGTTGACGGCGACGGCGGGGCAGACGCTGACGGTCGACGTGCCGCCGGGGTTGCGGCTGCTGGAGCCGACGGGCGGGCTGGGCAGCATCCTGGACGAGCTGATCAGCAACGCGTTACGGCTGTCGGACGCGCAGGTGGTGGAGGTGACCGCCCGCGTCCTCACCCATGGCGCGGAGGCCGAGCCCGCTCCCGGGGGCGTGGTCACGATCGCGGTCCGTGACGACGGCCAGGGGATCGACGCGTCCGAGCGGGCCCAGGCGCTGGGCCGGTTCTGGCGCTCGCCGCGGCACCAGAACGTGTCCGGGACCGGCCTGGGCCTGGCGATCTGCGCCGACCTGGTCGGGGCCGCCGGCGGCGAGCTGCGGCTGGAGGAGGGCCTGCCGCGTCCGGACGGGTCCGGGCACGGATTCGCCGCGGTCGTCGCCCTGCCGGTCGTGCCCCACGTGACGTCGTCGCCCGGCACGCCGGCTCCGACGCCGTCCTGACTTCCGGCGCCCGGGTCAGCGCTTGCGGTCACGGAACCACGCGGCCGCGCCCGGGTCAGCGCTTGCGGTCGCGGAACCAGGCGGCCGCGCCCGGGTGGAGCGGGATCGACGCGGTGGCGATCCCGGTGCGCACGTTGATCTGCCACGCTTCGGGAACGGCCTCGGGACCGGCCTCGGCCTCGTCACGGCCGCCGGAGGTGATCGTGCCGGCGTGCGTGAAGATCGTGTCAGTGATGGCGTGGACCAGGTCGTCGGGCAGGTCGTTGCGCGCGAGCAGCACGTTCGGCACGGCGATGGTGCGGGTGGCCGGGGCGCCGGCGTAGGCGGTCGCGGGGATCATGGCCGGGGTGTAGGGGCCCGGGAACGCGGCGAAGAGCGCGTCCGCCTGCGCCTCCAGCGGGATCAGCCGGATCGGGTGCCGCTGCGCCAGCTCCGTGATGGCGGGCGTCGGAACGCCGGTCAGGGAGAACATCGCGTCGATCTCGCCGTCGCGCAGCGCCGCCGCCGACGCGGCCTGGCTGAGGTATCGTCCGTCGGCGTCCACGACGCCGAGCTGAAGAACCCGCATCGAGGTGAACTCGGTGCCGGAGTCGCGGGCGCCCAGGGAGATGCGCTTGCCCTCCAGGTCCCGTAACTCGTCGATCGCCGAACCGGCCATGACCACGAGGTGCAGGTGGCTGTCGTACAGCCGGCAGATCGCCGAGAGGCCCTCGGGCGCGCTGCCGTCGGTGGTGATCAGCGCGTCCAGGCTCGTCAGCCCGAGATGCACCTCACCGGCCCGCAACATCCGGATGTTGTCGGTGGACGCCCCGCTCGGCACGGTGCTCACCGTGGCGCCCGGCACCTGCCCGGAGATGTGCTCGGCCAGCGAACCGCCGATGCGCCGGTACACCGCCCCGGCCGGCCCGGTGGCCAGCCGCAGCCGCACCTGGTCGACCTCGGGCCGCCGGGAGCAACCCGCGAGCAGCCCGCCCGCGGCCAGCAGCACCGCCCGCCGGCTGAGCCGCGGCTCCACGCCCATCATGACCGTTCGAGCTCGTGCCGGTACGCGTCCAGGACGAGGCCGTGGAAATGATGGACCGCGTGCTCCGACAACCCGGACCCCTCGGGGTCATAGACGATCTTTCCCTGGGTGAACGCCGGGGTGCGCATCCCGCGCTGCACGCTCTCCACCAGGGCGATGTCCTCCACCTGGAGCACCTCGTCGATGTAGCGGATGCTGTCGAGCTCGGCCGCGTCGGGCTCCGCGGTCTCCAGGTAGAAGTCCCAGGTCTCGCGCGTCCGCTCCGGACCGTCGGGGATGATCTGCAGCACCATGAAGTTCCCGCGGCCGGGATAGCGCAGCAGGCAGGTGTTGGGCCACAGCCACCACACCGCGTGCTCGGTGACCGTCGCGCCCGACACGTCGTAGGCGGAGTTCTCCGCCCGGCCCGCCTGGGCCATGTGGCTGGAGTAGATCCCGTACGTGGTGACCCGATAGGTGCTCATGTCGACCAGCGACACGAAGTCCTTGTGGGCCACGTGGCAGTGGTAGCACTCCAGGAAGTTGTCGACGACGTTCTTCCAGTTGGCGGCGATGTCGTAGGTGAGCCGGCGGGCCAGGGTCAGCTTGGCCACGTCCGGCGCCCGCGCCCCGATCTCCGCCTCCAGGCCCCCGGCCTGCGCGGACAGCGGAGCCGCCGCGGGGTCGAGGTTGACGTAGACCATGCCGCCGAACTCGGTGACCTGGATCCGGTCCAGGCACACCGCGGAGGCGTCGAAGCCGGGCATGCCGCCGGTGTTGCGCGCCCGCCGCAACCGGCCGGTCAGGTCGAAGCTCCAGGCGTGGTACGGGCACACGATGCTGCGCCGGACACCGGAGCCGGACAGCAGCTCATGCGCCCGGTGCTTGCACACGTTGTAGAACGCCCGCAGCGTCCCGGCCTCGTCCCGGACGGCGACGATCGGCATGCCGGCCACCGTGCCGGTCACGTAGCCTCCCGGCTCGCGCAGCTTCTCCACGTGGCACAGCCACTGCCACGTGCGCGCGAAGATCGCCCGTTGGTCGACGCCGAACCACGCCGGATCCGTGTAGGCATCGGCGTGCAGGGACATCGACAGCGCGGGATCCGGGTGGTATCCGGCTGAGATGTGATCGATGGCGGGGGTCGAATCCGGTGTCACCGTACCTCCGAGCGAGACGGCACCGAGGTCCTGCGAACGAGACTAGTGATCGGTGCGGTGCCGGCTCAAGCCCGGCCGGCGCGCGGGACATGCGGTCAACGCGGGCGCAGGAGGTCGTCGGCGGCCCCGGTCAGCATCGTCGGCTCCAGCCGCGCGAGCACGCCCAGGGACGTGGTCCACGCCTCGGTGCCGAGTATCTCGGCGGCCAGGCGGCGGGCGCCGGCCGGCTCCGCGCGCGTGGCGATGCCGGCCAACGCCCGCGCCCGGGTGGGCACATCGGGGATCGTCCGGGCGGCCGCCTCGGCCCCGTCGCGGTCGCCGGCCGCGGCCAGCGCCTGCGCGTACATCGTGAGCAGCTCGGCCCGGTGGTCGGGGTCGGCGAGGTCGAGGATGGCGGCCATGGCCCGGCCCGAGAGGCGGCCGGCTCGGGCAGGGTCGTCCCGCATGAGGTCGAGCAGCAGCGCGGCGCGGCTCTCGGCGCTGATGTGGCGGGTGAAGGCGGCGGCCCGTTCGAGGTCCCCGCCGGCCGCGGCGGCCCTGGCGGCGCCGGTCAGCGCCCGGTCCCGCTCGTACGGGTCGGTGACGGCGCCGGCGATCCGCACGGCGGCGTCGGTGTGTCCCCGTGCGGCGGCGGCCCGCGCCAGCGCCGTCAGCGCCCGCGCCCGCTGATCGGGGTGGACGATCCGCCACGGCGACACCACCGCCGAACCGGCACCGGGCCCGGCCGCGCCCTCCGGGTCGAGGCCGATCCGCGCCAGGAGCGTCGCCTGACAGGTGGTGGTGGCGAGGGCCTCCATCAGGTCGACTTGCAGGCAGGCCCGCTGGTAGGCGTCGGCGACGGAGCCGAGGGCCGACTCGGCCCTCGCCGCGAGGCGGTTCGCCTCCTGCGGGCTCCCGCAGGCGGCGAGCGCCGCCGTCAGCTCGATCAGGGCGCGGGCCATGCGGGGCGGGCCTTCGACGAGCTCTATGGCCGCTTCCACCCGCGCCGTCAACCGGCCGGTCAGCGTGTGTTCCCCGCTGGTGGCGACCACCCGGACGAGCGCCGTCAGCGACCTGGCCCGCTGGTCGGGCTCGATGATCCAGCGCGTCATTTGCTCGGCTTGCCAGGCGAGTTCGCCCGTCCAGTAGGCGTCCCCGGCGCGGACCGCCGCGCGTACGATCTCGATCAGCGCGTCGACCCGCTGCTCCGTCGAGGAGATGGAGCGGGTGGCGGCCACGCCGTGCGACACCACGGCGCGGACGATCTGCTGGTCGCCGCGGGCGAGCACCAGGTTCAGCAACGCCGTGAGCGCCTGTGCCTGCGCCTGCGGATCGGCGAACCAGCGCGTGACCGCGAGGGCCCGCTCGGTCGCCCCCTTCTCCGCCAGCGCCTGCATGAGCGCGCTCAGCATCTCGGCCTGCTGCTGGGGGTCGACCAGGGAACGGGCCAGCTTCTCGGCCTCCTCGGCCAGCCGCTCCGGCGCGCCACCGGCCCCGGCACCGTCGGCGGTGCGGTCGCCGGTGTCCGCCCTGAGCAGCTCGATGAGGGCGCGCCCGCGGCTCCGCGCGGTCGCGATGCGCAGAGCGATCTCTTCGGCCAGGGCGAGATCTCCGCCGCGAGCCGCGGCAGCCGCCACTTCGGCGAGCAGCGCGTCCCTGGGCCGGACGGACGACGCGGACCCGGCGAGCGCGGCCGCACGGCGGAAGTCCCTCGTCGCCAGCGCGGCCCGGACAAGGGCTCGTTCGACGCGTTCCTTGGCGTGCCAGTCGGTCACCGCGATGGAACGCGCGACGGACTCGGCCCGCTCGGCCAGCCGCCGCGCGTGATCCCGCCGCCCGCCCAGGATCGCAGCGCCGGCGAGCTCGACCAGCAGCCGCGCCTGCCGGGCCCCGTCGGGGACGCCGGCGATCAGCTCCTCCGCCCGCTCCACTGTGCGCGGGTCCACCTGCCCCCCGGCGATGAGCTGCCGCATCAGGACGCCGGCCCGCGTGCCGGGATCGTGGACGGAGCCCAGCAGCGCTGCCGCGCGATCGTGGTCTCCGATGCGGGCCAGCGCGACCGCCAGGTCGGCCCGTTCCTCCTCCTGCAGCGGGGTGCCGGTGACGGCGGTGACGGCCTCGGCGCTGCCGGCGATCTTCCGTACCAGGTCGGCGGAGCACCGTCCGGCCGCCGCGACGGCCAGATCGGCCAGCTCCCGGGCTCGCCACTCCGCGCTGTTCGCGTTCACGGCCGGCGCCGTCGCGTAGCGATCCATGCTGGAGATGGTCACGGGCAGCTGCGTCCACTGCGCGCCGGGATCGACCTCGGCCAGGCGCATGGCCCGGTCCGCCAGCCCGTCCAGCCGGTCCCGGTCGTCGCCGGGTGCGGCGTGGAGCACCGCGACGAGGCTCGCCACGTGCAGGTGGAGAGAGGTGGCGCGCCGCGCGAACGCCTCGGCCGCCTCGATGTCACCGGTGGCGGACAGCGCCGCCGTGAGCCGTACCCACTCCTCGAACCGCCGGCCGTCGCCGAGGGCGGCCACGGCCGCCTCCGACTCCTCGACGATCAGTGGCAGTCGGCTCCGGCCGGCGCTCGCCACCAGGTCGACCAGGGCACGCGTCCGCCAGACCGGATCGGAGAGGGAACGGGCCAGCTTCTCCGCCCGGCCGAGGTCCCCGCTGGTGGCGACGGCCCGTACGAGCGCCAGCAGGGCCTGGGGCCGCCGGCTGGAGTCGTCGATGGCATGGACGAGCCGCTCCGCCCGGTCGAAGTCGCCGCTCGCGGCCACCGCCCCCACCAGCCGCACCATCGCCTGTGCCTGCCGGTAGGGGTCGGTCACCAGGTGGGCCGCGGCCTCGCCCTGCTGGGCCAGCCGGGCGGTGTCCTGCCCGCCCGCGGCGGCCCGCAGCAGCAGGCTGAACGCCTCCGCCTGCCGCCCCGGCTCGACGATGGAGCGGGCCAGCGCCTCGGCGCGCCTGAGGTCGCCGAGCCGTGCCCACAAGGCGGGCAGCCCGACCGGGAGATGGGCGTTGCGGGAGGTCAGCCGCTCGCGTGCCACGGCCAGCCGGAGCAGCGCGGCCAGGTCGGGCTCGGCGTCGCGCATGAGGTGCTGGACGGTGACGATCTCGGCCAGCGCCGCGGCGTCCCCGCCGGTGACGTCCAGCATGCGGTCGTGGCGTACCTGGTCCAAGGCGCAGGCGAGCATCAGGTCGTGGGCACCGATGGCCTGCAGGAGCAGGAAGTAGCCACGGAGCAGGTACTCGGGGGTGTCGGCGGGCCAGGCGTGCGTTCGGTAGCCATCGGCCCACTTGTGCAGGCGCTCCCGGTAGTCCGTCAGCCGGGCCGGGCCGAGGCACTCC
Organism: Nonomuraea sp. KM90; assembly: GCF_052246675.1. Lineage (NCBI taxonomy): Bacteria > Bacillati > Actinomycetota > Actinomycetes > Streptosporangiales > Streptosporangiaceae > Nonomuraea > Nonomuraea sp. KM90. The sequence continues at coordinate 51,040 of NZ_JBQQCB010000070.1, forward strand.
ACGGCCTTGCTCTGCAGCTCCTCGTGCGCCAGGACGTACACGTCCGGGCCGGTCCCCGGCTGCCAGCGGTTGGCGCGGCGCGCGAAGGTGCGGCCGGACACCGCCCGCATGTGCTGCTCGACCTCCCATTTGCCCCAGCCGGTGAGCTGGGCCAGGTCCTCGGCGCTGAGGCCGCCGCCGGCCGCTGCGACGAGGCCGAGCAGGTCCTGCTCCGCGGGCCGGCCGTGCAGGAGGCGCTTCAGCTCGCGTTCGGCGTCCGTCATGATCACCTGGGCGTGCGGGGAGATCTCCAGCCGGCGGACGATGGCGGCCTCCCGCAGCGGGTGGTTGTCCGGTACGTCCGATGGAACAGGTGGATGAGGACGCCCGGTGACCACGATCCGGACGTTCGCCGGAGGCTGGACGGGCAGGAGCGCGGCGACGCTGTACGCGTCGGGGCCGACGGTCACCCCCAGATCCTCGTCCAGGCCGTCCACGACGAGCACCAGCCGCCGGCCTTGCCGCGCGCAGGCCGCGGCCGCGGCGTCCAGCATGTCCAGCAGGTGCGCCTCCTTCGTGGCCTCGGTCAGGAAGCCGGGCAGGGGCTCGCCCGCGACCGCGCTGAGCTGTTCGAGCACCACGTCCACGAACGCCATGCGATCGTTGTGGCCGGCGAACCGCGCGGTGATGAAGAAGGAGACGACGGTGACGGTGTCCGGGGAGTTGAGCGCGAACCAGGACATCAACGCTGACTTGCCGGCCCACGCCGGAGCCTGCCACCACAGGTAGGGCAACCCTCCGCCGGAGTGGCAGAACTCCGCGAGCTCGGCGAGCTCCGCGTCGCGGTCCAGGAGCCGCTCGGGAGCGATGCGCCGGACCTGCTGCCGGTAGGCGGACCGTGCCACCAGCGGGGCGCCCATGCTGATCCCGCCGTGCACCGATCCGGTGACGGCTACGCCGCCGGGGCCCGCCGTGGCCGCGCCGGTACGTTTCGTCGTGCTGTTGAGGCGGTCCATGTTGTCACCACGCGCGCCGTTGTCAGCGGCCGGCCGGTCAGCTCAAGCTGACCCCGCTGGTCGCCTTCCCGCCGGACGCCTCGGCGTCTCCGGTCCGGTTCACCTCCAGAACCCCGCCGGAGGCGGTGAGGGGACCGGTAAGTCCGGAAACGGCGACGCCGCCCGCGCGTGCCGTCGCCTTTCCGGTGCCAGAAACGCGCACTCTCTTGGCGCTACTCGGCAATGCCGCCCAAACGGCCACACCGACCGCTGCGAGTCCCGCCGTAGCGGACACCGCCGTCGCGATTTTGTTGGCGTCTTCCCAGGTGAGAAGCACAAGCAAGATCGCAAATCCGGCCACGATCAGACATGTCACCAATAAGACCATACGTCGCAGTACCACCTCCCCATCCTCGCGTAGCAGACGGGAAAGAGCCTCGCGTTTCGCGAAATATGGCCTTCGCTCTGCTGATATTCGTCCCGCCCTCATCATGCGAAAGGGAGAGCGCCGAGGGTGCCGATCATGGCGCCGACGTCGATGATCCGGCCGGTGTGGCTGCTCGCTCCCGCAGCGCGGGCTTCTGAGGCGGACGGCTGATTGCAAACAGTTCTTCGCGAAGAAGTCTTTGCGAAGAACTGTTTGCGGTCTAGGATTCGAGGCATGACCGACCCCGACAAGAACGTCGTCGTCCTCGATGCCAAGGGGCTGCGGGCGCTGGCCCACCCCATCCGGGTGCAGCTCGTGGACCTGCTGCGCAAGCACGGCCCGTCCACCGCCACCCGCCTGGCCGAGCGCCTCGGCGTGAACTCCGGCACCGCCAGCTACCACCTGCGCAGGCTCGGCGCGGCCGGGTTCGTGGAGGAGGACGCCGAGCGGGGCAACGCGCGCGAACGCTGGTGGCGCTCGGTGCACCTGTCCACCCGGCTCAACGACGCGGAGCTGGCCGACCGGGAGCCCGAGGCGGTGCTGGCGTACATGCAGTCCATCGCCGCCCTGTACAACCTGCGCACCCAGCGGGCGGTGAACGAGATGCAGACCATGCCGGGGGAGTGGGGACGGGTGCTGGACCTCAGCTCGTTCGCGTTGCGCCTGACCCCGGAGGAGACGTGGCGGTTGCGTGAGGAGCTGGGCGAGGTGATCGCGCGCTACCGCCAGGACGTGCCCGGCGAGGCGGCGCCCGACGGCGCGGCGCGGGTCTCGCTCATCACGCAGGTCCTGCCGGAGCCGCAGGAGGAGCCGTGACCGGGCTCTCCTTACGGCCGATGGCCGGGGTGCTGGCGGCCATGGCGGTGGCGCTGACCGGGACCCGGGTTTCGGCCATCGCGCTGCCCTGGTTCGTGCTGGGCAGCACGGACAGCGCGATGTGGACGGGGGTGGTGGCGTTCGCCGAGATGGTCCCGTACGTGGTGGTCAGGGCCCTGACCGGGCCGCTGGTCGACCGGGCGGGGCCACGCCGGATCTCGTGGGCCGCCGACGTGCTGAGCGCCTCGGCCGCCGGTGCCGTCGTCCTGCTGCACGCGCTGGGCGCGCTGCCGATGGGCGCGCTGATCGCCCTGGTCGTGGTGATCGGCGCCGCTCGCGGGCCGGGCGACCTGGCCAAGGAGACCATGGTTCCCGAGGCGGCGGGGCACGCCGGCCTGCCGCTGGAGCGGGCCACCGGCCTGATGGGCGTCACGGAGCGGCTGGCGCAGATGGTGGGGCCGGCCGTCGGCGGCGCGCTGGTCGCGGTCATCGGGCCGCTGCCCAGCCTGGTTCTCAGCGCCGGCTGCTTCGCGCTCGGCTCCCTGGCGGTGGCGTGGGCGCTGCCGCGCGGCATGGGGCACCGCGCGGCGGCGTCCGAGGGGGAGGAGGAGGGCTACTGGCGGCGGCTGGGGCAGGGGCTGGCGTTCCTGCGCGGGCAGTCGCTGCTGCTCGCGCTGATGGCCGTGGTCGCCGTCACGAACCTGCTCGACACCGCCTTCAACCAGGTGCTCGCGCCGGTGTGGGCCAAGGAGTCCGGCCACGGGACCGTCCTGCTCGGGCTGAACAGCAGCGTGATGGGGCTGACGGCGGTCGGCGGCGGGCTGGTCGCGGCGGCGGTGGGGCATCGGATGCCGCGCCGGGTGGTGTTCTTCGCGGCGTTCCTGGTCGCCGGGCCGCCGAGGTTCCTGATCCTGGCCGGCGACCTGCCGGTGTGGGCGATCGTGGCGGTGTTCGCGGTGAGCGGGTTCGGCGGTGGGTTCCTGAACCCGATCCTGGGGGCGATCTCGTACGAGCGGGTGCCGCGCCACCTGCTGGGCCGGGTGGGCGGGCTGCAGACCTCGCTGTCCTGGGCAGGGGTCCCGCTGGGCGGGCTGCTGGCCGGGCTGGCGGTGACGGCGGCCGGGCTGGCGCCGGTGCTGCTGGCCTGCGGCGCCGCCTACGCCCTCACCACCGGCCTGGCCGCCGTGCGCCCCGAGTGGCGCGAGATGGACCGCCCGCGCCACCGCGCCGCCGCCCCGCCGCCAGGGGAAAGCGCCGGGACGGCGGGAGACTCCAGGACTGCGAGGACTCCCGGGACCGCGGTAGCCCCCGGGATGGGGAAGCCCCCGGGACCGCGGTAGCCCCCGGGGCAGCGGGTGGCTCTCGCGTGGCGGGCGCCCCCGACAGGGCGGTCGCCCCCCACAGGGCGGGCGACTCTCATATGGCGGGCGGCCTCCACGGGACGGGCGGCTCTCACGGGGTGGGCGGTCCCCATGCGAAGGCGGGGCCGGGGGCGGCCGGTGGCGGGGGCGGGGTCAGCGGGTGATCATGCCCTGGGCCAGGTCGGCGGCCGTGGCCCGGGGCTCGCGGAGCTCGGGCGGGCCGTAGCCGCCACCCCCGCCCGACTCGCACCGCAGCACGTCCCCGGCCTTGACCGGCAGCGCGTTGACCTTGAGCATCTCCCGCTCCCCGGCAGTCCCGGGGTTGAGCGTGACGCGCGGGGGAGCGCCGGCCGCGCCGCCCGCCAGCCCCCACGCCGGGGTGACCGAGCGCTCGAACCACAGCGACAGCGAGGTGTCGCCGCAGAACTCGTACTCGCGCACCACCCCGTTCCCGCCCCGCCACCGCCCGGCCCCCCCGGTGTCCGGCCGCACCTCGTAGCGGGTGACACGGACCGGGAAGAGCGTCTCCAGCACCTCGATCGGCATGTCCCGCAGCGACCCGTTGACGTTGTTGATCAGGCAGGTCTCGCCGTCGCCGCCCTCCCACGCGCCCCAGCCGCCGACGGTGGCCTCCTGGGAGACGTACAGCTTGCCGGTCCGCGGGTCCGTGCCGGTGAACTGCACGATCATCGAGTCCCCGTACGACGCCGCGGCCGCCTTGTCCGGCAGCACCGGCGCCAGGGCCCTGACCACCAGGTCGATGAGCAGCCCCAGGTGCGAGTAGTAGTACTGGCAGGCGGCCGGCGACTCGGCGGCCAGCATCGACCCGGGCCGCGTCTCCACCGACAGCGGCCGGAACGAGCCCCCGTTCAGCGGCACGTCACCGGAGACCAGCAGCTTGTACCCGACCCGCACCGCCGCCACCGCCTGCGCCGCCCCGCAGTTGACCGGCCCGAGCGCCTGGTCGGCGCAGTCGGTCAGGTCCACGTGCATCGACTCGCCCGAGACCGAGACCGTCACGTTCACCGGCAGCGGGGTGTCCAGGTCGATGCCGTCGTTGTCGAGGAACCCGGACGCCTCGTAGACCCCGTCGGGGATTTCCGCGATGGCCGCCCGCTCCATCCGCTCGGTCTGGGCGAAGATCTGGTCGCGGGCCGCCATCACGGTCTCCAGGCCCCACCGGTCGACGATCTCCTTCAGCCGCCGCTGCCCGGTCATGGCGCAGCTCACCTGGGCCCGCATGTCGCCGAGCGTGGCGTGCGGGAAACGTACGTTGCGGGCGATCAACTCGTGCAGGTCGCGGCAGGGCGCGCCGTCCGCGTACACCTTCACCGGGCCCATCCGCAGGCCCTCCTGGAAGATCGACGTGGAGTCCATCGAGCCGCCGGGGTCCTTGGAGCCGACGTCCAGCCAGTGCGCCCGCGAGGCCGCGAACCCGGCCAGCTCCCCGCCGGCGAAGATCGGCCCGTAGACGGTGACGTCGTTGAGGTGCGTGCCGCCTATGTAGGAGTCGTTGAGCACCCACACGTCGCCCTCCCGCCACACCTCCCGCCCGTACAGGCGCTCGGTCTCGCGGGTGCACACCTCCAGGTTGCCCAGGAAGATCGGCAGGCCGGACGACTGGCCCAGCACGTTGTGGTCGCGGTCGAGCAGCGCGACCGCGCAGTCCTTGGCCTCGTAGATGACGGGGGTGTAGGAGCTGCGGATGAGGGTGGTGTTCATGTCCTCCGCCGCCTGCAGCAGCGCGCAGCGGATGATCTCGGTGGTGACGGGGTCGATCACTTGTCCACCTTCACGATGAGGAAGCCGTTGTCGTCCACGGTGGCCAGGCAGCCGGGCGGGACGACCGTGGTCGCGGTCTCCTCCACCACGATCGCGGGCCCGGCCAGCTCGCCGTCGAGGGCGGAGCGGCGCAGGACGGGCGTGCGGTGCACCGCCCCGTCGAAGATCACATCCCGTACGTCCGGCGCCGTGCGGCCGGGCGCGCCGGGGGCCGGGGCGGCGGTACGCGGGAACGAGCCGAACCCGGTGCTGCGCAGCATGACGAACTCCACCGGCGCCTCCGGCGTGGCGTGCCCGTACCGGCTGGTGTGCGCCTCGGCGTAACGGGCGGCGATCCGCGCAGGGAAGCCGGGTTCCGCCGGTTCGGCGGCGTCGCGCAGCGGGATGGTGAGCGTGTAGTCCTGGCCCTCGTACCGCATGTCCACGGCGTGCTCCACCCGCCGCCGCTCCTCCGGCACGCCCTGCCCGGCGAGCGCGTCGAGCGCTTCCTCCTGCAAAATCATGAGATTTCCGGACATGTCGGCGCCGTCGAGCGTGTCCTGCGCCCGGAAGTACGGGAACGTCAGATCCCGGCGCACGTCCGCCTCCAGCATCCCCCAGGCCGAGAACGCCCCCGGGAACCGCGGCACCACCACCTCGGAGATCCCCAGCTCCCGCGCGATGAACGCGGCGTGCATCGCCCCCGCGCCCCCGAACGCCACCAGCGCGAACTCCCGCGGCTCCACCCCGTGCTCCACCGTCAGCGTGCGGATGGCCTGCGCCATCTTGGCGTTGGCCACGTCGCAGATCCCCTCGGCCAGCAGCAGCGGATCGAGGTCCAGCTCCCCGGCCAGCTCGGCCACCGCGGCGCCGGCCGCGTCGACGTCCAGCGTCATCAGCCCGCCCGCGAACCACGCCGGATCCACCCG
>NZ_JBQQCB010000071.1:0-55652 GCF_052246675.1 Nonomuraea sp. KM90
GAATAGGCCTCCCCGCCCGGCGGCGACTGCCGGCCCTGGAAGTCGTCGAACACCTCCTGCAGCCGCCTGCGCAGCTCCTCCCGGCCCTGCGCGGTGAGCCTGAGGCCGAGCCGGGTGAAGTCGCCCTCCTCGACGTCGGCGAGCCTGACCTCCTCCAGGAAGGCGTCGAGGATCGCGGTGTTGGCGCCGGTCACGCCGCTCTCGCGGACGTCCATCTCCCACGACTTGCCGGTGGCGCGGTAGGGGATCTCGGTGGAGCCGCGCGGGCCGGGACGGCTCGGCTCGGCCGCCAGGAAGCCGGTGTCGACCAGCTTGCGCACGTGGTGGAGCGTGGTGGCGGGATTGGCGCCGAGCCGGCTCGCGATCTCCTTGTTGGTCAGCGCCTGGTCGAGGCAGAGCCGCAGGATGCGCAGGCGGATGGCGGAGGCCAGCGCGCGGGCCTCGGCCTCGGTGGCCGGGCGGCGTTTGGTGCCCATGGATGGCCACCCTATAACCGGTTGATTTTTATCAATCGGTCATGGATTCTCTTTTGGTGAGCTTGTTAAAAGATCACGACTTCCGTGGGCTGTTCCTGGCCGACAGCGCCAGCCAGGCGGGCACCCAGATCCTGGTGCTGGCCCTGCCTCTGGTCGCGGTCTCGGCGCTGCACGCCTCGGAGTTCGAGGTGGGCGCGCTGGCCGCGTGCCAGACGCTGGCGTTCGTGGTGATCGGGCTGCCTGCCGGGGCGATCGTCGACCGGTTGGGCAAGCGCGCGGTGATGGTGGTCAGCGACTGGGCGCGGGCCCTGGCGCTGGCCTCCGTGCCGGTGGCCTGGTGGCTGGACGGGCTGACCATCCACCAGCTCTACGCCGTCGCGCTCGTGCTCGGGGTGTTCACCGTGTTCTTCGACGCCGCGTACCAGAGCTACCTGCCGCACCTCGTCGGACGCGAGCGGCTCGTCGAGGGCAACTCCGCGCTGGAGGGCGTGCGTACGGTGGCGCAGCTCGGCGGGCCCGGCGCCGGCGGCTACCTGATCCAGTTCCTCACCGCGCCGTTCGCGCTCGTCGTCACCGTGGCCGGCTTCGCCTGGTCGGCCCTGTGCCTGGCCACCATCCGCAAACCGGAGGCCCGGCAGGAGCGCCGCCGTGGCCACCTGGGGAGGGAGATCGGGGAGGGCGTCAGGTTCGTGCTCGGGCATCGGCTGCTGCGCCGCGTCGCGGGGTGCGCGGCCACCGCGAACCTGTTCGCCAGCATGGCCCAGCCGCCGATCCTGTTGCTGCTGGCCAGGGACCTCGCCCTGGCCCCGGGCACCATCGGGCTGCTCATGGCCGCGGGCGGGCTCGGGGGCGTCACCGGAGCGCTGGCCAACCGCCGGATCGCCGCCCGCTTCGGGCAGGGGCCGACGATCTGGCTGGCCATCGGGCTGCCCGCGCCGCTGATGTTCCTGGTGCCGTGGGTGGAGGCCGACTGGCGGCTGGGGTTGTTCGTGGTGTTCGAGTTCTTCTTCGGCGCGGGCGCGGTCGTCTTCAACGTCACGCAGCTCAGCTTCCGGCAGGCCATCACACCCGAGCCGCTGCTCGGCCGGATGAACGCCACCATCCGCTTCCTCGTCTGGGGCACGATGCCGCTCGGCGGCCTGCTGGGCGGGGCGCTGAGCGAGGCGATCGGGGTCAGGAACACGCTGCTGGTCGCCGCGTCCGGCGCCTGCCTGGCGTTCCTGTGGGTGGTCACCTCGCCCATGCGCTCCATGCGGGAGCTGCCCGTCAGTAGTCACACACGCCCGTAGGGAAGATCTGCTTCAGGCGGGCGCGCTGGTCCGCCGTCGGCTGCCAGGAGCCGTACAGGCCCCGCGCGACGGCCCGCTCGACCGGCTGGAGCCGGCACTTGTAGACGCCGCCCTCGATGGGGCCGCCCGCCACGATGCGGGAGGTCGAGTAGAGCGGGAAGCGCTGGGTGCAGGCGCCGGGGGAGCGGCGGTCGAGGACGCCATCCCAGACGTGCGGGCCGGCCGCGATCTGGGTGCCGTCCGTGGCGAAGCAGCGGTCCACGGCGTCGGGCGGCCTGTTGCCCGTCACGCCGCGCGCCGGATATTTCCTGATATCGGCCATCCACTCGTCGATCACCCGCAGCGCCTCGGGCGTCTGGTCGAACTTCGGCCCGTCCGGGCGGGCGTCGGTGAACCAGATGACCTGGTTGCCGGCCCGGCCGTCGTGGTCCAGCATCCGCTTCCTGGAGGCGAACGACTGGTGCGAGTTGTGCATGTCGAGCTGGTCCTCCAGGTACGGGCGCCAGTCGATGATCGGCAGGTCGATGTCGCCGCGGAACACCAGGCCGCTGCGCTGCACGTTCCTGATCGCGACGGGGTCTCCCGTACGCCTCGGGGCCGGGTCGCCCAGGTTGGCGTTGCGGGCGCTCCACGGGTCGAGGTCGGCCGGGCAGGCGGAGGGCACGAACGGGCAGCCCTCCTGCACCATGTCGGCCGCCTCCTTCCACGAGCCCGCCTTGGCGTTGACGTCGAGGAACTCCTCCGGCGTGATCACTCCGTCGGTGAGCGCCCTCAGCCCGTACTGGACGCCCACGTTGTCCCAGGTGGAACGGGCATAGCCGCGCTCGTCCACGCCGTAGACCTTCCTGAGGTCGTCCCAGTGGGTCCACTGGACGGTGTCCTTGACGCCCGGCGGGTCCATGCGCTGCCACTCGGGGTCGTTGTCGGAGGTCCAGAGCGGGTTCATGGTCAGCGGGGTCAGGCCGCGCCAGCCGTTGACGCACTCGTCGGAGCCGGGCCTGCCGTTGTACGGGTTGGGCACGGTGTCGCTGGCGTTCATGCCGATCAGGGCCGTACGGTCGTCCCACCTCGCCCAGCGGGGGTTGTGGTCCATGTAGCGTTCGAGCAGCTCGCAGTCGCCCACGTGGATGGTCTGGGTGACCATGTCCGGATAGGAATACTGCGGGACGGCGGCGTCGATCACCCTGTTTCCGTGGTTCTGGCCGTAGATGTACTGCTGGATGGCGCCGCCCGAGCCGCCCACGCCCACCGTGTAGAGCGGGAGGCCGTGCCGCTCGACGAAGCGCTCCTTGACCATCAGGGCCGTCTCGCCGCCCAGGATCAGGTTGTAGTGGGTGGAGGTGCGGGTGCCCGAGGAGTGCAGGATCGCGTAGCCCTTGCCCAGGCCGTACGGGTCGAGGGCGGCGCCGCCCAGCGTGCCCTGGTCGTGGCCGATCGCGACGCCGCCGTCGAACCGGTAGATCGCCCGGCCGTTCCAGCCGTCCTCCAGCATGGCGATCGAGTAGAGGAAACGGTTGATGACGCCGCGCTCGCGGCGTACCACGAAGTCGACCGTACGGCCGTCCAGCAGCGTGGTCGTGGCCAGGTCGGCGGGGCGCTGCGCGGGCATGGGCTTGTACGTGCCGTCGGTGGACCGGTAGAGGCGGTCGGTGACCGTGGGGGCGAAGCAGTCCTTGCTCCAGCCGCCGCTGACGCGCATGCCCTGGCCGTCCTGGTTGTCCACGGCCGGCGGCCCGAGGCCGCTGCGCTCGGTCTTGCACAGGAACGGGTACTGGTGGGCGCCCGAGAAGATCGGCCCCTGGATCGAGTGGTTGCGCACCCTCAGGTTCTCCCGGTGCGGCCACGCCACCGCGGTGATCGTGTTGTCCCCGTCGGCCAGGCCGGTCACCAGGCCCGTGAGGCCGTCGGCGGTCTTCGTGAGGGACTGGGTGACGTCCTCGCCGTTGCGCAGGACCTTGAGGCGCGCGCCGCGGGTCTGACGGACCCTGATCAGGGCGTCGCCGCCGCTGACCTGGTCGGCGCGGCTGGAGAGCACCTCCAGCGCCAGGGCGGCGCGGGAGGCGTACGCGGGGGCGGGGGCGGCGACGAGGGACGCCAGCACGGTGAGGACCACCACAGCCTTCATGACCATGACGGTGACACGCGCTCCACCCCTTGCACAGGCCCGATCTCGGGGTTGTGAGCCGCGTGCCGTCGCATGGGTGCGCGGCGTGCTGCTTGATTACGCTGTGAGCTGCCCGGCCGTTATCCGCGCGCATCCCGGGCCCGGACATGCCAGTCTTGAACACGTGCTGTCCGACCGCCCAACCAAGCTCGTGCCGCCCGTGCTGGCCAAGATAACCGCATGGTGCGTGTGCCTGATCGTCGTCGGCGTGGTCGTCTACTTCATCGTCCAGGTGATCGCCCGCCTCGCGTTCGTGGCGCTGCCCGTGGCGATCGCGCTGCTGCTGACCGCGCTGCTGTTCCCGCTGACGAGAAGCCTGCGCAACGCGGGCATGCGGCCCATCTACGCCACCTGGATCACCATGCTGGTGGCCCTCACCGTGCTCGTCGGCACGGGGTGGCTGGTGGGGGCGCGGGCCGGCGAGGAGTTCCCCAACCTGGTCAAACAGGTGCAGGAGACGGCCAGGACCGTTCAGGAGTGGCTGATCACCGGCCCGCTGCACCTCCAGCAGGCGCAGATCACCGGCTACGTCGACGAGATCGCCGCCATGGTCAACGCGCAGCGCTCGGCCATCACCGGCACCGTGCTGTCCGCGGGCGCGGTGGCCGTCGAGGTGCTCGCCTCCATCGTGCTGCTGCTGTTCGTGACGTTCTTCCTGCTCAAGGACGGCGACCGGATCTGGTCGTGGTTCCTGAAGGCGTTCGGCGGGGTGGCGCCGCGGGTCGACCGGGCGGGGCGGGCCGCGTGGGCCACGCTCTCCCACTACGTCCAGGGCACCGTGGCGGTGGCCGCCGTGCACGGGCTGATCATGGGCATCGTGCTGGCCGGGATGGGGGTGCCGCTGTGGGCGCCGCTGGCCGTGCTGATCTTCTTCGCCAGCTTCATCCCCATCGTCGGCATCTTCTTCGCCGGGACCATCGCGACCCTGGTCACGCTCGGCGCCAAGGGGCTCGTCTACGCGCTGATCTTCCTGGGGATCCTCATCGTGGAGCAGCAGCTCGAGAACCACGTGCTGCAGCCGCTGATCGTGGGCCGGGCGCTGAACTTCCATCCGCTGGCGATCATCCTGGTGCTGTCCATCGGGGGCATCCTGGCGGGCATCGCGGGGGCCGCCGTGGCGGTTCCGGTGGCGGCGGTGATCTACCGGGCGCTGCCGGAGCTGAGGCACAAACCACGCGAGCTACCACCGGGCCACGACGACGAACCCCCAGGCGGCGCCCCTCCGTCCGGCCCGGGTCCCGGGAGCGGTCTGCTCGGCGACGACGGCGGCGGCGACCGGGGGTGGCCGGAGCGTCCCGGCGGCTCGGGTGATCGGCCCGCCGGTCCGGGTGAGCGACCTGCGGGGTCGGGTGATCGGCCTGCGGGGTCGGGAGCGCCTCCGGCCCGGTCGGGCGATCGCCCCATGGGGTCGGGCGAGCGGGCTGCCGGGGTGCGTGACGACGACGCCGCGCGTGACGGCAGCGTTGGCGCGCAGGCCCGCGCTGCAGGGTCGTAAGCCCGCGAGTCCGAGAGCAGACCTGCGCGGCCGGAAACGCCGATCCGCGCGGCGGGGTGCGTGGCGGTGGTGTCGGGGTGCGGCACGGCGACTGGGGACGAGCGTTGGGGGGACACGGAGTAACCTCGTCACCCGTGACTCGTTCCTCCCTCACCACCCCGCCACCGGGTGCCAGCGCGCCCGAGGCGCATCCCGACGCGCCGGCGCCGGGCACCACCCTCGGCTCCCACTACAGCCAGTGCTTCGGCTGCGGCACCGGGCACCCGACCGGGCTGCACCTCACGGCCAGGACCCCCGACGGCGCCACCGTCGAGGCCGAGTTCACGGTGGGGGAGGCGCACCAGGGAGCGCCCAGGCTGGCGCACGGCGGTGTGCTGGCCGCCGCCATGGACGAGGTCATCGGAATGTCCGTCTACCTGTTCCACAAGCCCTATGTGACGGGACGGCTGGAGACCGACTACCTCCTCCCCGTTCCCGTGGGCACGACACTCCACCTGCGCGCCTGGTGCAACGGCATCTCGGGCAGGAAGGCGTACCTTGAGGCTGAGGGGCGCATCGGCGCCCCCGACGGACCGGTCGCCGTCCGCGCGGCAGCGCTGTTCATCGAGGTGAACATGGAACACTTCGCCAAGCACGGCGACCTGGCCGCCATCGCCGCCGAACACCAGGACTACGAGGTGAACCCTTGAGCAACGTGGAGATTCTCATCCAGCGGCTCGACCCCGAGCTGCCGATGCCGTCGTACGCCCATGCCGGAGACGCGGGCGCCGACCTCCACGCGGCCGAGGACGTGGAGCTGATGCCCGGCGAAAGGGCCGTGGTCGGCACCGGGGTGGCGATCGCTCTGCCCGATGGTTATGCCGCATTCGTGCACCCGCGTTCGGGGCTGGCGGCCAGGAACGGTGTCACACTGGTCAACGCCCCCGGCACGGTGGACGCCGGCTACCGGGGCGAGATCAGGGTGACGCTGATCAACACCGACGCCAAGGAACCGTTCCGGCTCAAGCGGGGCGACCGCGTGGCGCAGCTCGTCGTCCAGCGGGTCGAGCGCGCGGTCTTCTCCGAGGTCGAGCGCCTGCCGGGGTCCGTGCGCGGCGCCAACGGGTTCGGATCGACCGGTCGCTGACCGGTGCGCAGCAAGGGGCCCCGGCCGGGGCCCGACCAACAAGGGGCCCCGCGAGTGGCCCGATGAGCAGGGAGAGTGAGGAACGTGTTCCGACGTCGTCGTCGTGAGCAGCCGGAGCAAGTGGGCGAGCAGGAGGCTGCGGCCCCCACGCGAGAGTCCGGCCCGTGGGACGCCGACGAGCCCCACCCGGAGACCGACCGGATCGACCTGGGCGGTCTGCGGCTGCCGCACAACCCCGACTTCGACGTGCGCCTGGCCTCGGTCGGGGATCAGCACGTCGGCGTGGTCGTCCTGTACGAGGACAGCTCGCTGCAGCTCCAGGCCCTGGCCGCGCCGCGCAGCTCGGGCCTGTGGGACGAGGTGAAGACGAAGATCCTGGCCCAGGCCAAGCACCTGGAGGAGCGCGAGGGACCGTTCGGCAGCGAGCTGACCGGCGAGATGAAGGCCGACGGCAACACCAGACCGGTCCGCTACATCGGCATCGACGGCCCGCGCTGGTTCCTGCTCGCGGTGGTCTCCGGCAAGGCGGCCGTCGACGACACGGTGGCGGCGGCGTACGTCGACTTCATCAAGGACGTCGTGGTCGTCCGCGGTGACGAGCCGATGGCGCGGGAGGAGGCGATCCCGCTGCGCCGGCCCAACGATCAGGCGAGCGAGGGCGAGGAGCGGCCGGGCCTCAACCCGTTCAAACGAGGTCCTGAAATCAGCGAGATTCGCTAAGGGCTGACATTCACATAGGCTGAACCATCATGAGTACGGCAGAGCCCCCCAAACGCGGGGGATTGCGCGGGTTCTTCAGTCGGCTGGCATCCACCCAGTCCGAGATCGAGGCCCAGGAACTGCGAGAAGACGCCGACGAGATCGGAGCGACCCCGATCGTCTCGTGTGGCGGCCGCCGGCGCTTCTGCGTGGCGGGTACGCTACGTACGGTGACACTGCGTCCGCGGGGCGGTGCCCCCGCTCTCGAGGCCGAGCTCTATGACGGGTCAGACGTGATCGATCTGGTCTGGCTCGGCCGCCGTAAGATCGCGGGCATCGAGCCCGGCCGGATCGTCAAGGCCGAGGGCCTGGTCAGCATGCAGGACGGGCGCAAGGTGATGTTCAATCCGCGTTACGAGCTGCGCCCAGGGAGTTGATCAGGTGAGTGCTGAGGCGGAAGAAGTCGCCCACGACACCGTTGAGGCGGCGGTGCGAGCACAGCTCGCCAAGGCGTTCGGCGGCGTGCGGGGCATCATCGAGGCGGCGGTGCCGACGATCGCGTTCACGGTGTCGTGGATCACCACCGAGGACCTGAAGACGTCGCTCATCGTCAGCATCTCGCTGGCGGTGCTGCTGCTGGCGGTGCGGATCATCCAGCGGTCCTCGCCACAGTTCGTGATCAACAGCCTGATCGGCATCGCGATCGGCGCGTTCTTCGCCAGCCGTACGGGCGACGCGAAAGACTACTTCCTGCCCGGGATCCTGTACAACGCCGGCTACATGGTGGCGATGCTGATCTCGATCGTCACCAGATGGCCGGTCGTGGGCTTCCTGATCGGTTCGGTCACCGGTGATCCGACCGCCTGGCACAAGGATCCCGGCATCGTGAAGCTGTGCACGCGGCTGACCTGGCTCCTCATGCTGCCCTGCGCGGTGCGGGTGGCGGTGCAGGGTCCCGTCTACCTGTTCGGTGGCGGGGACCAGGCGGTGGCGGCACTCGGCTTCGCGAAGATCGTCATGGGCTGGCCGCTCCAGGTGGCCGGGCTGGCGGCGATGCTCTGGGTGCTCGGCCGCGGCCGCACCCCGATCAAGCCGCCCGTCGCTCCGGCCTGAGCAGCGGTCGGGGCCCGGCCTGTCCGGGCGCCGGTCGTCAGCGGTCCTTGTGGTCGGGGTCGTACGCCGTGGGCTCGGCGGGCAGGGTGTAGCGCGCGCCGATGAGGTCGGCCACGCGTCGCCGGCTCTCCTGCGGCGGGCCGTCCCGTTCCGCGCGCTCCAGCGCCGCGACCTCGTCCGCCAGCTCCGCGTCGCCCAGGCAGTCGCGGATCCACGCCGAGTAGTCGCACCGGCGCAGGTGGTGCATCCACGTGTCGTCGTCCACGCCCTCACTCAGCTCGACGAACGTGTGCAGGTTCCTGGCCCGTAGCCGCAGCCGCTCCTCGGGGCCGGTGAAGTAGAAGCTCTTGTCCTTGGCCATGGTGCCGGCCGCGTACTTGCGCCGGTGCCGGGTCCGCTCGATCCGGGCCGGGGCCAGCGTGAGCCGCCGGGCCTCCGCGGTTCCGTCGTGCCACAGCGCGAGGTCGCCGTCCGGGGAGGGGTGCAGCGAGGGCGCCTCCAGGCCGCGCGCGCCGGCGAACGCGGCCAGCGTGCTCTCCGGCTCCTTGCCCACCGCGACCGTGCTGGTGACCAGCCGCAGCGCGGACGGGCTCATCGCGTCGGGGTGCACGGTGATCATCAGGACCGCGCCCAGGTCGCCGGGGTCCTCGATGGGTACGTGACGCACCTCGGCGGGCATCAGGTGATGGGCCTCGTCGAGCACGAGCCAGTGCGGGTGCCCCAGCTTGGCCCGCAGCCCGGACAGCCGGGGCAGCAACTCGGCGAAGTACGTGGGCCGGTCGCGCAGCTGCAGGCCGATCAGGTTGATCGCGACGCTGTGGCCCGGCTGCTCCAGCACGTGGACGACCTCGTCCACACCGGGCACCCGGTCCGGGTCGCCCAGCACGGTGACGCCCGGATATTCCGCGTAGTCGCCTTCCGGGTCCACGATCACGCACTGGTAGCCGTCGCCGGCCAGCCGTTCGAGCAGCGCCGTGGTGACCGTGGACTTGCCGCTGCCCGAGGGTCCCGCCACCAGCAGGCCGATCCCGTACGTGGGCAGGCGTACCTCGTCGCCCTCCACGTGCCCGAGCAGGACGTCGTGGCGGGGGATCGCCAGGCCGTCCAGGTCGCCCGCCAGCAGCTTCCCGGCCAGCTCGGCCACCCCGCGCCCGGCCTCGCCGTCCAGGCACAGGTCGCAGGCGTCCCTGAGCGCGGGCAGGGCGTTGGCCACGGCGGCACCGCACTCGGCGGCGGCCAGGAACGCGTGGTCGTTCTCCCCGTCGCCGACCGCGACCACGCTGTGCCGCGACAGGCCCAGCCGGTCGAGGGCGGCGGTCAGGCCGGTGGCCTTGTTCACGCCCGGGGGCAGCACCATGACGGCGCCCTTGTTGTAGATCACCTGCAGCTCCAGGCCCAGGTCGTGGATCGCCTCCAGGACGTCGTGGTCGTGGGGCTCGCGCGTGGCGACCAGCACCTGCCCGATCCCGAGCGGGCTCACTCCCACCTCCCGCAGCCGCTCGGCCAGCTCGGGCGGCGGAGGCTCGGCCAGGGCGTCGCAGGTGTGCTGGCGGGGGTCGTACAGCAGACCGCCGTTCTCGGCCACGACCAGGTCGAACAGGGCCGGGTGCGGGAAGACGGACAGCAGGTCGTCGAGCTCGCGCCCGGTCACCAGCAGCAGCTTGATGCCGGCGCGCGACAGCCGCTCCAGCACCTCGATCGTCTCGTCGGCCACCTGGCCGGCCCTGGCCAGGGTCTCGTCGTAGTCGCAGGCCAGCACGTTGTAGCGCATGATCCCCACCTACCCGGCGGGGGCCGGGCATCCGGCCGGGCAGGTGAATCCGAGGTGAACTTTGACCTGGTCGCGCGACGTCCGGCGCATCCCTCCGGGGAGCGGGTGCGGCCGGGGGTGGCCGGGCCCTGAGACGTCGGAGCCCTAGGCTCCTGGGATGAGCATCTTGTACGTTCCGGGATCGAAGTCGGTCACCGCCCGCGCCCTGTTCCTCGCCGCCGCCGCGCGCGGCACCACGGTGTTGCGGCGGCCGTTGGTCTCCGATGACACGGAGGGCTTCGCGGAGGGGCTGCTCGCGCTGGGGTACCGGGTGGAGCGCGGGCCGGACGCGTGGACGATCGAGGGCCGCCCCGAGGGGCCGCCGTCCGGCGAGGCCGAGGTGTTCTGCCGCGACGGGGCCACGACCGCCCGCTTCCTGCCCGCGCTGGTGGCGGCCGGGCACGGGGTCTTCCGTTTCGACGCCTCCGCCCAGATGCGCCGCCGCCCGCTCGGCCCCCTCACGCGGGCGCTGCGCGAGCTGGGCGTGGACCTGACGCACGAAGGGGAGGAGGGACACCACCCGCTGACCGTGCGGGCGAACGGCATCAAGGGCGGCCGGGTCACGCTGGACGCTGGCCTGTCCTCGCAGTTCCTCACCGCGCTCCTGCTCGTCGGCCCCCTCACCCACGAGGGCCTGGAGATCACGGTGACGGATCTGGTGTCGGCGCCGTACGTGGAGATCACGCTCGCCATGATGCGGAGCTTCGGGGTGGAGGTGGGGCGGGCGGGTGACACCTTCCTGGTGCCGCCGCAGCCGTACACCGCCGCCGACTACACCATCGAGCCCGACGCCTCCACGGCGAGCTACCCGCTCGCCGCCGCCGCGCTCACCGGGAACAGCGTCACCGTCCCGGGCCTGGGCTCGGGCTCCCTGCAAGGGGACGTACGGTTCGCGGAGGTTCTCGGCCGGCTGGGTGCATCCGTCGAGATGTCCACCGATGCCGTGACCGTGACCGGGACGGGGCGCTTGAACGGTCTCACGGTCAACATGCGCGACATTTCCGACACCGTCCCCACGCTCGCCGCCATCGCCCCGTTCGCCGACGGCCCCGTACGGATCGAGGACGTCTACAACACCAGGGTCAAGGAGTGCGACCGGCTGGAGGCGTGCGCCGAGAATCTGCGCCGCCTCGGCGTCCCGGTGAGCACGGGCCGGGACTGGATCGAGATCCACCCGGCGACGCCGCGCCCCGCCGAGATCACTTGCCACGGTGACCACCGGATCGCGATGGCGTTCAGCGTCACGGGGCTGCGCACGCCGGGGATCACGCTGGACGAGCCGGGGTGTGTGAAGAAGACGTTCCCCGGCTTCCACGAGGCGCTGGCGGGGCTGCGGGCCGGGTGGGGGCTGGAGTAAAGACCTCCGGGTCCAACCCTTAACCACTTGATCCACTTGTGCGGGTACGAAGGCTGGCGAACGATCATCTCGCACTTCATCGGGGGACCACCATGTACAAAAGCGCCATCGCCGCCGTCACCATGACAGCTGCCGCCCTGCTCCTCGCCGCCATGCCCGCGCTCGCTTCCGGCGATCCCGACTCCAAGACGCCGGAGCACGGAACATGCGAGAAGCAGATGGCCACGCTGGTCAAGCTCCGCCAGCCGATGCTGGTCGTGTTCACGAACGGGGCATGTGCGGACATGGAGCTCGAGATGGAGGAGTTCGGCACGGACGAGTTCGACATCAAGGAGTTCGGCATGGAGGACGAGACCCACGAGGACATGGACTGAGTCCGTACGTCGGAACCGGGAGGCCCCTCGGACGGGTGTCGCGAGGGGTTTCCTGCTGTTCGGAGAGTCGCCGGGCACGTCCGCCGGCCCAGTCGGAGGTGGCTGCGGCTCACGCGTGCGGACGGCGGATCGGGCACGGGTGGCGGACCTGCCGGTTCGGGCAGCAGATCACGCCGATCGTGATGAACCGCCCGCCCTCCAGCCATTCGCCCCACTGCACGTCCACGCCACGGGTCAGCAGATCGAGGGCGATCCGCAGCCGCTCCTCGATCGGAACCGCTTCCGGCAGGAGCAGCGCCTCGCCGACCTTGGCGTACTCGCCCGCCATCCACTCCGTGGCCTGCCGGGCGTCGTCGAAGGTCGCGGCGACGCGCGAGGCGGGTTTGGCCAGCCAGTCGCCGGTCCGCATGGGCGGCAGCGGGGAGGCACGGAAGCCGGGTGAGGCGGGACGGCGCTCGTCCTCGTTGCCCCGCTCGGCTCCGGTGCCGGTCCACCGGTAGGCGTGCCAATGCATGCTCATGCGCTCCCGCAGGCTCATGCCCTTCACGAGGGCTTTGTCCTGATGAGTTCCTCCCCAAAACCCGGCCGGGAAAGAAGTCACGCCAGGCAACAGCCGGAACGGCAGCACGCTGCTCGGGCACATCGGCAAGCCATAAGGGCGGTTCAGCGGACGGCGGCTTCGGTGAGCTGCTTGATGTACGCGTTGCGCTGCAGGATGAGCCCGGTCATGTAGCGGCGCAGGATCAGGATCTCCGCGATGGTGCCCAGCGGCCCGGCGGGGGCGGCGAAGTCGACGATGTCCTTCATGAGGGTCGCTTCGGTGCCGGTCTCGTTGTCGGGCGTCGATGCGAAGGTGTGCGTGTGGATCCAGCGCCGGAACGGGCCGCTCACTTGTTCGTCGACGAAGTACGAGGGCGGGGTGCAGGCGCTGATGGTGGAGGTGAGGTGCCAGGTGAGGCCGAAGTGGCATGCTCTCCAGGTGACACGATCGCCCAGGGAGAGTTGCCCGGAGGTGACCCCTGCGACGGCCTGCTCGCGTGAGCCTCGCATGGAGGAGGTGTGCGACTCGACGGACAAGGACGCGTCGAAGACGAGTGCCGGGGTGCGAGGACGAGCGTGGTCACCTCCCTCGACCGCGGGCTCGGGGCGGGAGCCCCGAGCCCGGACAGCGCGTACGAGCCGACGACGCAGGACCGCCTCGGGACGGGCATATGGGGCGCACCCGGCAGCCGGCCCACGGGTGGGCGGATCCCGAGGGGGTCAGTGCTGGGAGAGGAGGTGGGCGAGCTCCTGCTCGACCTCCTGGCTGGCCACGAACAGCAGCTCGTCCCCGGCCTCCAGCGGATCGTCCGCCGTCGGCACCAGCACGCGCCCCTCCCGCAGGATCGCCACCAGGGCGGAGTCCACCGGCCAGGGCACCGAGCCGGCCCGCTGCCCCACCACCGGTGCGTCCTCCGCCAGGGTCAGCTCCACCAGGTTCGCCTGCCCCTGCCGGAACGTCATCAGCCGTACGAGGTCCCCGACGCTGACCGCCTCCTCCACCAGGGCGCTCAGCAGGCGCGGGGTCGAGACGGCCACGTCGACGCCCCACGACTCGTTGAACAGCCACTCGTTGTTGGGGTGGTTGATGCGGGCCACCACGCGCGGCACGCCGTACTCGGTCTTGGCCAGCAGGGAGACGACGAGGTTGACCTTGTCGTCGCCGGAGGAGGCGACCACGACGTGGCAGTTGTTGAGGCCGGCCTCGTCCAGGGACGCGATCTCGCACGCGTCGGCGAGCAGCCACTCGGCGCGCGGCACGCTGTCTATCTTGATGGCCCGGGGGTCGACGTCGATGAGCAGGACCTCGTGGCCGTTCTCCAGGAGCTCGGCCGCTATGGAACGGCCGACGGCGCCGGCTCCGGCGATGGCGACGCGCATCACTCGTCCTCTTCCGGTGCCGCGGCCAGCACCTTGTTGATCCGGTTCATGTCGGTCTCCGCGGCGATGACGTGCAGCACGTCGCCCTCCTGCACCACGGAGTCCTCCGTGATGGTCAGGGCCTCTCCCATGCGGTTGAGGAAGGCGGCGCGTGCCCTGGCGCGGGATTCGAGGTCGATGACGCGGGTGCCGATCCAGGAGGGGTTGACGGTGACCTCGGCCAGGACGACGGTGCCCGTGGGGTCGCGCCAGAGCGGCTCGGCGCCCTCCGGGAGGATGCGGCGCATGATCTGGTCGGCCGTCCACCGTACGGTCGCCACCGTCGGGATGCCCAGCCGCTGGTAGACCTCGGCCCGGCGGGGGTCGTAGATGCGGGCCACCACGTTGTCGACGCCGAACGTCTCGCGCGCCACGCGGGCGGAGATGATGTTGGAGTTGTCGCCGCTGGAGACCGCGACGAAGGCGGTGGCCGACTCGACGCCGGCCTCGGTGAGCACGTCGCGATCGAAGCCCACGCCGGTCACCCGCCGCCCGCGGAACCCGGCCCGGAGGCGGCGGAACGCCTGCGGGTCGCGGTCGATGATCGCGACGGAATGCCCGCTGTCTTCGAGGATGTGGGCCAGGGTCGATCCGACCCGGCCACACCCCATGATCACTATATGCATTTCCCCCCGCATCGTCGCGGTCGGCCGGTTGTTCGACACCAGTATGGCCCGATGGGGGAGCGCCTCGTTTAGGGCCTCGTCGTGGGACTAGCATCTCGTTACGTGGCGAAGGTAACGGATCTTGTCAAACGTTTGCTCGTGGGGCGCGCCCTGCGTAGCGGGCAGCTCCACGAGCAACTACTCCCCAAACGGATCGCACTCCCCGTGTTCGCGAGCGACGCGTTGTCCTCCGTCGCGTACGCCCCCCAGGAGATTCTGGTCATCCTGTCGCTGGCCGGCGTCTCCTTCTACTCTTTCAGCCCCTGGGTCGCGATCGCCGTCGTGGTCGTGATGCTCACGGTCGTGGCGTCGTACCGGCAGAACGTCCACGCCTACCCCAGCGGCGGCGGCGACTACGAGGTCGCCACCACCAACCTCGGCAAGAACGCCGGGCTGACCGTGGCCAGCGCCCTCATGGTCGACTACGTGCTGACCGTCGCGGTGTCCGTCGCCAACGGCGTCGACTACGTCGGCGCCACGATCCCGTTCGTGGGGCAGCACAAGCCCGCCGTCGCCATCGTCATCGTCATCCTGCTCACCGTGGTCAACCTGCGCGGCATCCGCGAGTCCGGCGCCGCCTTCGCCGTTCCCACGTACGCGTTCATGATCGCCGTTCTGAGCCTGATCGCCTGGGGCGGGTTCCGGCTGCTGGTGCTGGGGGAGGCGATCGAGGCGCCGAGCGCCCACTTCAGCATCGAGCCCGAGCAGACCAACCTCACCGCCTTCGCCGCGGCCTTCCTGGTCCTGCGCGCGTTCTCCTCCGGCTGCGCCGCCCTGACCGGTGTCGAGGCCATCAGCAACGGCGTGCCCGCGTTCCGGAAGCCCAAGAGCAAGAACGCGGCCACCACGCTGCTGATGATGGGCCTGGTCGCGATCACCATGTTCGGCGGCATCATCGCCCTCGGCCTGGCCTCCGGGGTGAAGGTGGCCGAGCCGTCGGTGGTCGCCGAGGACCTGCTCAGGCCGGACGGCACGCCCGTCGGCCCCGGCTACTACCAGCAGCCGATCATCTCCCAGGTGGCGGACGCGGTGTTCGGGGGCGGGTCGCTGCCGTTCGTGATCATCTCCGCGGTGACGGCGCTGATCCTGTTCCTGGCGGCCAACACGGCCTTCAACGGCTTCCCGGTGCTCGGCTCGATCCTGGCGCAGGACCGCTACCTGCCGCGCCAGCTGCACACCCGCGGCGACCGCCTGGCCTTCTCCAACGGCATCGTCATCCTGGCGCTGGGCGCGTGCCTGCTGCTGTGGGGGTTCCAGGCGGACGTCAGCCGCCTGCTGAACCTGTACATCGTCGGCGTCTTCGTCTCCTTCACCCTCAGCCAGACCGGCATGGTCATCCACTGGACCCGCCACCTGAAGACCGAGACCGACCCCAAGATCCGCCACCAGATGCACCGCTCGCGCGTGATCAACTTCTTCGGCGGCGTCATGACGGGGCTGGTGCTGATCGTCGTGCTGCTGACGAAGTTCCTGGTGGGCGCGTGGATCGTGGTGATCGCGATGCCGATCCTGTTCCTCATGATGAAGGGCATCCGACGCCACTACGACAACGTGGCGGCCGAGCTGGAGATCACCGAGGACTACGAGCCGGCCATGCTGCCCGCCCGCAACCACTCGATCGTGCTGGTCTCGAAGATCCACAAGCCGACCATGCGCGCCCTCGCGTACGCCCGCGCCACCCGCCCCTCCACGCTGGAGGCCGTCACCGTCGGCGTCGAGGGCGAGGAGGCGCGCAAGCTGCAGGAGGAGTGGGAGCGGCGGGGCATCCCGGTGCCGCTGAAGATGCTCGACTCGCCCTACCGCGAGATCACGCAGCCCATCCTCGACTACGTCAAGACGCTGCGCAGGCGCTCGCCGCGCGACGTGGTGACCGTGTTCATCCCCGAGTACGTGGTCGGCCACTGGTGGGAGCACCTGCTGCACAACCAGAGCGCGCTGCGGCTGAAGGCGCGGCTGCTGTTCAAGTCGGGTGTCATGGTGACCAGCGTGCCGTGGCAGCTGCACTCCTCCGACCGCCTGCAGGGCAGGCCGGAGCCGTTCGCGCCCGGGTCGGTGCGGCGTCCGTGGCACAAGACGGTCAAGGACGAGGAGAGCCGGATCAGGGCCCGCTGATCAGGGCCCGCAGCCGCCCCGTGTCGCGCGTGTCCCAGCCCGGCGGCGCGGCGACGGCGGCCCAGCCGTCCACGATGTTGGCGCCGTACCGGTGGCCGTGCCCGGGCGGCACGTCCAGCGCGGCCGTCATGTCCACCAGCACCTGCCAGAACGTCACCAGCGGGAACCAGTTCATCTGCGGGTTCACGCCGGGCCCCCGCGCGCCCTCCAGCCACGCCGGCCTGCGGTAGATCAGCCGGGGCGACCACCACACGACCGGGTCGGAGGCGTTCTGCAGGTAGACCACGCGCGGGCGCGGCCACGGGGCGCGCGGTGGCCGGCCCAGGTCGGCCGGCAGCTGGGCGAACCTGGCCGTCCGGCCCGAGCGGTAGACGGGCCGCCACACGGGGCTGCCGCGCTCGCGCGCGCTGGTGAGGTGGTACCAGATGTGGTTGGCGTTGGGCGGGCCCACGAACACCGCCCCGTCCGCCCTGGACACCAGGTCGGACAGGTTGCGGAAGGCCCCCTCCAGCGCGTACGAGCCCAGGCTCTCGCCCGACAGCAGCAGCCGCGGCCGCTCCCCGGCGGGCAGCCGGGCCCACCGCTCGCGCACGGCCTCGAACAGCGCCCGCCCCGAGGCCGCCGCCTTCTCCCTGTCGACCAGGAAGGACACCCAGCTCGGCAGGTACGAGTACTGCAGCGCGACCATGGCGGAGCGGCCGTTGTACATGTACTCCAGGGCGTCGGCGATGTGCGGGTCCACCCAGCCGGTGCCCGTGGTGCCGAGCACGGCCAGCACGGGCCGGCCGAACGCGCCGGTGCGCTCCAGCTCGCGCACCGCCAGCGCCGCCTGGGCCCGCGGCGAGGAGGTGCTGTCAAGTCCGATGTAAACCCGGATCGGCTCGGCGGCGGGCTCCCCGGAGAAGGCGGCCAGCCGGGCCGGGGTGGCGGCGGTGCCGGTGAAGCGGCGGCCCTCCCGGCCCAGCGACTCCCAGCTCACGAGCGAGCCGGGCCCGCCCGACACGAACGCCGACACGGGCTTGCGCACGCCCGGATGGGTGCCCTCGTTGGCGACCGACGAGATGTCGCTCATCCTGGCCACGAACCCGTTGAACAGCACGTCGTTGGCCACCACCGCGACCAGCAGGCCGATGACGAACACGCCGAAGGCGTGGCCCACGTACGCGGGGACGTACCGGTCCAGCCAGGCGTTCAGCCGGCGGCCCCCGAGGCGTACGAGCCGGGCGGCCAGCAGCGCCGCCGCGAAGAGCCCGCAGGTCAGCGCCAGGATCACCGGCGGGAACCAGGTGATGCGCGTGTCGACCCCCATCAGCGCCCGCAGGTCGCGCTGCCAGTCGAGGCTGTACCAGAGCGCCACCACCGCGAGCGCGGCGCAGCCGCCGAGCATGACCTGCCAGGCGATCCGCCGCCCCCGCTCCGGCAGCCGGTACGAGATCATCGACCGCCCCAGCGCCCCCAGCGAGGCGCCCACCGCGTAGCCCAGGATGCCCGTGACCGCCCCCATCACCCCCTGATACAGCCACGTGCGGGGCAGCAGCGACGGCGTCAGCGACGCGCACGCGAACAGCGTGCCCAGCAGCGTCCCGCCGAAGCCGAGCCGCCGCCGCACCACCCGCGACCTGTCCACGATCACCTAGAGTAATGGAAGAAGTCGGATAAGTAGTCATCCCGGCTGGGCATAGGGTGTCCTTGTGGAACAGGTATCTCTCGAGCTGACGGTAGGTCCGGTCGCCCATGGCGGCTGGTGTGTGGCGCGCCATGAAGGGCGCGTGGTGTTCGTACGGCATGCCTTGCCGGGCGAGCGGGTCATCGCCGACGTGACCGAGGAGACCACCCGCTTCCTGCGGGCCGACGCCGTGGAGATCCTGGAGGCCTCGCCCGACCGCGTCGTGCCGCCCTGCCAGTACGCCGGGCCGGGGCGCTGCGGCGGCTGCGACTGGCAGCACGCCACCCCGGAGGCGCAGCGGCGGCTCAAGGCCCAGGTCGTGGCCGAGCAGCTGCACCGGCTCGCCGGCATCGAGCGCGAGGTCGTGGTGGAGGAGGTGCCGGGGGCCAAGGACGGGCTCGGCTGGCGGACCCGGGTGCAGTTCGCCGCCACGTCCGCTGGCGAGCTGGGCTTCCGCAGGCACCGCTCGCACGACATCGAGATCGTGGACGCCTGCCTGATCGCCCACCCGGAGGTGGAGGCCGTCGCGGTGGAGAGCCACCTGTGGCCGGGGGCCTCCGGCGTCGAGGTCATCGCCTCGTCCGGCGGCGACCGGGCCGTGGTGGTCGCGCCCCGGCCCCGGCGCAGCGTCACCGTGCCCGACCTGGAGGCGCCCGCCTCGATCCTGCTCGACCAGGGCAAGGGCCGCACCGTGCCGCGGCGCGGATCCGGCGTGCTGCACGAGCAGGTGGGCGACCGGGAGTTCCGGGTGGCGGGCAGCGGCTTCTGGCAGGTGCACCCGGGGGCGGCGGAGACGCTGGTGGACGCGGTGCTGGCGTACGCGGCCCCGGAGCCGGGGGAGTGGGCCCTCGACCTCTACTGCGGCGTCGGCCTGTTCGCGGCCGGGCTGGCCGAGGCCGTGGGCCCCGAGGGGGCGGTGTTCGGGCTGGAGTCGGAGGCGGCGGCCGTCCGCGACGCGCGGGCCAACCTGCGTGACCTGCCGCAGGCCAGGGTGGAGCGGGGGCGCGTGGAGGAGGCGCTCGACCGCTTCCAGATCGAGCGGGCCGACATCGTGGTGGTGGACCCGCCGCGGGCCGGGCTGGGGCGCGAGGTCGTGGACCGGATCGCCGCGCTGGACGCGCTGCGCATCGTGTACGTCTCCTGCGACCCCGCCACGCTCGCCCGCGACCTGGCCTGGCTGCGCGAGCGCGGCTACACGCTGTCCGACCTGCGGGCCTTCGACGCCTTCCCGATGACCCACCACGTGGAGTGCGTGGCGCTGCTGGTCAAGGCGTAGCCCATGCCTCTGGCAGGTGCCTCCGGGATCTTAGACACGATCATGAAAGCGCCCCGCCGCCCGAACCGGGCCGCGGGGCGCTGCGCGCTCCTCATCGTCGGGCGGCTCCGGCCCCGCGCACGATCCCAGGTTCGGCCGGGCGTAGATCGACCCTCATCCCTCGCACAGTGACCTCGGCGATCACGAACTCATCCTTGATCGCGGTGATCTCGCGGCCGGGCGGCCCGAGCACCCGGCCGAGTGACCGCCATGCCGGAGGTATCTACGCCATGGCTCGGACGATCTGGGACGAGCTGACCGAGGAACGCGCACGCCGGCACCGGCCGGCGAAGTCGAAAGACCCCTGACCGATCAAGCGACCACCGCCCGGCGGCCAGGCCGGGCGGGGCCCTGCACATACGGACCTGGATGAGAGGCCCGCGCACCATGAACGGATTAGAGCCACCCGACCGCCCGGCGCCGGGCCGCCGCGTGGGCGGACGACGGGATCGGACCGGCGCCCGTGCCTGCGTCTTCCGTACGGTGTCCGTACGTCGGGTGCTCCTCTTCCAGTCACACGCAGGTCAGCAGCTCATTGGCCGCTCCATATCCGTACGGGAAATCCCCGCCGCGCAGAACGAGAAGTGGCTACCGGACTACGAGGCGCTCGAAGCACGCTCGGAGCGCAAGCGGTCGTGGTGCGAGAAGGCCGTCACCGACGCCCGCCGAGCGGTCTTCGGTACGGACACGCGTACGAGAGAGGCAGCAGCATGACCGGGATCACCATTCTCAGGGCCGTCACCTTCGCGGCGGTCTTCGTGGCCCTCCTCGTCGCGCACAGCGTGGGCGACCACTGGGCCCAGACCAACCACCAGGCCCGTCACAAGGCGGCGCCCGGCCGGGCCGGCCGACTGGCCTGCCTGCGCCACGTCGCCAGCCTGACCCTGACCAAGCTCGGCGCCCTGGGCGCGCTGCTGCTCGTCACCGGCCTGAGGCCGTCCCCGCTGTACGTCGCGGCCGGGCTGCTGGTGGACGCGGCCTCGCACTACTGGGCGGACCGCAGGTCCACGCTCGCGTGGCTGGCGGAGAGGGTCGGCAAGGGCGAGTTCTTCCGGATGGGGCTGCCCCGGCCGGGCCATGACGACGCCCCGCACCTCGGCACCGGCCGGTACGCCCTGGACCAGTCCTGGCACCACGCCTGGCTGTTCGTCGCCGCCCTCGTCATCGCGGCAGGTGCGAACGGATGAACCGGGCCAGGCGGCCCGCCCAGCCTGTTCGTTTCCGGCGTGCTGCAGGGGTTTCGGTCACCCGTGACGACCTGCGCAGACGCCCCAGCGGCCACTCTGGTTTACTCCCGCTTTAAGGAAATGTGCCGATTTTGATGACAAATCGGTATCGGTCCCGACAGAATGCGGTGCCATCCAGCGTCTACCGCAACTGGAGGAAAACCCCTATGCGTAGACCCCTTGGGGTACTCGCCGCAGCCGTAAGCCTGGCAGCGATCGCCACGCCCGTAAGCGTGGCCGAGGCCGCCGCGGCGTCGGAAGCGGCGGCTGAGGCGGCCAGGTGCCGCGTCAGCGTGGCCAAGCCGCGCGTCAGCGACACGCTCAAGATCCAGTCCTCGGCAGCCCGCCGCGGCTGCTCCGGCTCGGCGCTGCTTCGCATCCGCATCAAGCGCGCCGTCCCGGGCGCCGACCCGGTCGTCAAGAGCGGCGCCACCAGGAACGGCCGCATCACCCTCGCGCTCCCCTGCGAGCCGGGCACCTACTACGCGGTGGCCACCGACTACCGCGGCCGCACCGCCAGGTCCAGGGCCGCCAGGCTCACCTGCACCCCGGGCAGCGGCACCCCGACCCCCACCCCCACTCCCACCCCCACGTCGCCGTCCCCCACCTCCACCCCCACCACGCCGCCCCCCGCGAACGGCACCGTGGGCTCGGCCGAGGAGAACGAGGTCGTCAGGCTGACCAACGCCGAGCGCGCCAAGGGCGGCTGTCAGCCGCTCAAGCACGACGCTCAGCTGAACGCCGCGGCGCGCGGCCACTCCGCCGACATGGCGGCCAAGAACTACTTCAGCCACGACTCCCAGGACGGCCGTAGCTTCATGGACCGCATCAGGGCGGCCGGCTTCACCGGCGGCTCCGGCTGGGCCGAGAACATCGCGGCCGGGCAGACGAGCCCCGCCTCGGTGGTGCAGGCGTGGATGAACAGCTCCGGGCACCGGGCCAACATCATGAACTGCAAGTACACGCTCATCGGGGTGGGCGCGGCGAAGAACTCCTCCGGCAAGATCTACTGGACGCAGGACTTCGCCGCGAAGTGACGCACCGGAGCTAGAGGGACGCGCGCAGGCGGCCGAGCTCGTCGGCGATGCCGGCCAGGCTCGAGTGGGCGTTCAGCCCGCTGGGATTGGGCAGCACCCAGACCCTGGCCCCGCCGACGAGCTCCTCCCTCGGGCCGATGACCGCCTTGGGCCGGGCGAAGGCCGTGCGGTAGGCGGAGACGCCCAGCACGGCCAGCACCCGGGGGCCGATCCCGGCCACCCTGGCGGCCAGCGCCGTCCCGCCCGCCACCAGCTCCTCCCGGGTCAGCTCCGAGGCCTTGGCGCTGGCCCGCGGCACGATGTTGGTGATGCCCAGCCCATACGAGGGCAGCAGGTGCTGCTCGGCGGGCGCCAGCAGGCGGGGCGTGAAGCCGGACAGGTGCAACGCCGGCCAGAACCGGTTGCCCGGCTGGGCGAAGTGGTGTCCGGTGGCCTCGGACAGGAGACCGGGGTTGATGCCGCAGAACAGCACGTCGAGCGAGGGACCGAGGACGTCTTCGAGCACGTGCCGGAGATTAGCCCATGTCCTCGAGTTTGCGGCCCTTGGTCTCCCTGACCCACTTGGTCACGAAGAGGAACGACAGGAGGGCGAAGAGGGCGTACATGGCGTACGTGAGCGGCAGGTTCCAATCCGCCAGGGCCGGGAACGACACCGTGATCGCCCAGTTGGCGATCCACTGGGCCGCCGCGGCGACGCCCAGGGCGGCGGCGCGGATGCGGTTGGGGAACATCTCCCCGAGCAGCACCCAGACCACCACGCCCCACGACAGCGCGAAGAACAGCACGAACAGGTTGGCCCCGATGAGCGCGATCGCGCCCTGCGGGTCCGGCAGGGAGACCGCCTCGCCCTCGCCCCTGGCGAAGCTGAACGCCCACGCCGCGGTGGCCAGCGCGATGGCCATCCCGGCCGAGCCGATCAGGAGCAGCGGCCGGCGCCCGATCTTGTCCACCAGGGAGATCGCGATGAACGTGCCGACGATGTTGATGATCGAGCTGGAGAAGCTGATCAGCAGGGAGTCGCTCTGGTTGATGCCGACCGACTGCCACAACACGGACGAGTAGTAGAAGATCACGTTGATGCCGACGAACTGCTGGAAGACCGACAGCACGATGCCGATCCACACGATCGGCAGCAGGCCCAGCGCGCTGCCGCGCAGGTCCCGCAGCCCCGGCACGCGCTCGGTGCGCAGCACGCGCTGGATCTCCGAGATGCGGCTGTCGAGGTCCACGTCGTCGCCCTCGACCTCGGCCAGCACCTCGCGCGCCCGGCTGGTGCGGCCCGACATGATCAGATAGCGCGGCGACTCGGGGATGTTCAGCGCGAACAGCAGGTAGAAGACGGCCGGCACGACGCAGGCGCCCAGCATCCACTGCCACGCCTGCAGCAGCCACAGGTGGTTGTTGACGTTGTCGCCGGCCAGCCGCACGATCACGTAGTTGACGAGCTGCGAGACCGCGATCCCGAGCACGATGGCCAGCTGCTGGAACGACCCCAGCCGCCCCCGGTAGGCGGGCGGGGCCACCTCGGCGATGTACGCGGGGCCGAGCACCGACGCCATGCCGATGGCGAAGCCCGCGATCACCCGCCAGAGCGCCAGGTCCCAGATCGCGAACGGCAACATCTGCCCGATCGAGCTGACCGCGAACAGCAGCGCCGCGACCTGCATCGACCGCGTACGCCCCAACCGGTCGGCCAGGCCACCCCCCACCCAGGCGCCCAGGGCCGAGCCCAGCAGCGCGATGGCCACCACGAAGCCGATCTCGACCGGACCCACCTGGAAGTGCTTTTGGATCCCGACCACCGCGCCGTTGATGACGGAGCTGTCGTACCCGAACAGGAACCCGCCGATGGCCGCGGCGGCCGTGATGAACACGACGTGGCCCAAATGCTCATGATGGGTGTATTGAGTAGCCATGCCGGACCTTCCCCCGAATGGTCGGGGAACTACCCGCTGATCACCCTTGTATGCCCATCAGAGCCGCGGGTCGACGGGCTCCGATTCCAGCGCGAGCACGGCGAACACCGGCTCGTGCACCCGCCAGCCCGCCTCGCCCTCCGCCAGCCGCGACAGCGCCTCCAGACCGAGGACGTACTCGCGCAACGCCATCGAGCGCTTCTTGCCGAGGAAGCGCCGGCGCAGCACGTCGAGCGACTCGGTGTAGTCGGGGCCGTAGATGATGCGCAGGTATTCGCGCCCGCGCACCTTGACCCCCGGCTGCACCCGGCCCGGCGCGTACGCGGCCGGCTTGACCACCATGCCCTCGCCGCCGGCCGCCGTCATCGACTCCCACCAGGCCGTCGCCTCGGCCCTGGACCCGGGAGAGTCCAGCGTGACGAAGACGTGCCGGGTGCGGGTGATCAGCGGCGAGTCCAGCAGCCCCAGCGTGGACAGGTGCCAGGCGTGCGGCTCCAGCGCCGTGGCCCGCCCCTCGCAGGCCAGGATCTGGAACGGCGCGACCCGGATCCCCTCCAGGCCGTCGACCGGCCAGCAGTAGCGTGCGTAAGCGTCGCGGAACAGGGCAGCGTTGTCGAGGCGGCGTCGGGTGCGGTCCAGCAGATCGCCCACACCCAGCCCGCGCCCGGCCGCCGCCTCAAGTGCCGAGACCGCCTCGGGCAGCGCGGCGCGGGCGGCCGCCCCGACGGAGGCGTACTGCGACCTGATGAGCTCGCCGGCCTTCGCCGACCAGGGCAGCAGCTCGCAGTCGAGCACCACCCAGTCGGAGCCGAGCTCGGCCCAGAGCGGCTCGCACGCCGCGCGCAGCCGGTCGACCAGCGGCGCGGTGTCGGCGAAGAACGGCCGCCCGGTACGCGTGTAGATCGCGCCCGCGCTCCCGTCGTCCACCCCGAACCTGGCCGCGGCCACCTCGGGCGTCCTGGCCAGCACGGCCACGGCCCGCGAGCCCATGTGCTTCTCCTCGCACACGACCTCGCGCACCCCGGCGGCGGCGAACTCCTCGAACGCCTCGTGCGGGTGCTCCAGGTAGCCGTCGAGCTTGGAGGTCTCCGGCGGGGCCATGGTCGGCGGCAGGTAGACCAGCCAGCGCGGGTCCACCGCGAACCGGCTCATGACCTCCAGCGCGGCGGCGGCGTTCTGCTCCATGACCTTGACCCGGGAGCCGAACCTGGTCTCGACGTGCCGGGTGCCGATCACGTCGCCGATGTCGAGCATGCCGGGGTCGCGGCCCGTGGCGGACAGCGGCTTGGCCGGCTCGTACCAGACCTTCTCGGCCGGGACCTGGACGATCTGCCGCTCCGGGTAGCGCAGCGCGGTCAGGTGACCGCCGAACACGGCGCCGGTGTCGAGGCAGATCGTGTTGTTGACCCACTCCGGCCGGGTGGTCGGGGTGTGGCCGTAGACGACCATGGCGCGGCCGCGGTATTCGTCGGCCCAGGGGTAGCGGACCGGCAGGCCGTACTCGTCGGTCTCGCCGGTGGTGTCGCCGTACAGGGCGAACGCGCGTACGCGGCCGGAGGCGCGGCCGTGGTAGGCCTCCTTCAGGCCCGCGTGCGCGACGACCAGCCGGCCGCCGTCCAGCCGGTAGTGGCTGAGCAGTCCGTCCATGAACACCCTGGCCCGCTCCACGAACTCGGGCGGCTGCGCGGCGAGCTGGTCGAGCGACTCCTGCAGGCCGTGCGTGGCCTTGACCTGGCGGCCGTTGAGCGCGCGCACCAGCTTCTGCTCGTGGTTGCCGGCCACGCAGATCGCGGTGCCCGCCTCGACCATGTCCATGACCAGGCGCAGCACGCCCGGCGTGTCCGGGCCGCGGTCCACCAGGTCGCCGACGAACACCGCGGTGCGGCCCTCGGGGTGGCGCAGGCCCTGCCAGCCGAGCTCGCGCAGCAGCGTCTCCAGCTCGGAGCGGCAGCCGTGCACGTCGCCGATGATGTCGAACGGGCCGGTCAGCTCGGTCTTGTCGGACCACGCCTTCTCGTACGTGATGACGGCCTGGTCGACCTCCTCCAGGCCGCGCAGCACGTGCACCCGCCGGAAGCCGTCGTTGGAGATCTTGCCGAGCGAGCGGCGCAGGTCCTTGCGCTGCCGGATCACCACGCCGGGACCGAAGGCGCGGTCGGGGCGGGTGGCGTTGCGCTCGATGGCCACCTCCTCCGGCACGTCGAGGACGATCGCGTCGGCCAGCACGTTGTGCTTCCTGGCCAGGTCGATGAGGCTCTTGCGGGCGGCGTACTGGACGTTGGTGGCGTCGACCACGGTGAGCAGGCCCCTGGCCAGGCGCACGCCGACGATGTGGTGCAGCAGGTCGAAGGCCGCCGGGGTGGCCGCCTGGTCGTTCTCGTCGTCGGAGACCAGGCCGCGGCAGAAGTCGGAGGAGATGACCTGGGTGGGCTTGAAGTGCCTGCTCGCGAACGTCGACTTGCCGCTGCCGGACACGCCGACGAGCACCACGAGGGAGAGCTCAGGAACGCTGATCACGGGTGAACACTCCCATCTGGGTGGGCGGGCCGACTTCGGGGTCGTCGTCGCCGACCGGCTCGACGGCGACCTGGTAGCCGAACTGGCCGGCCACCCGCCGCGCCCAGGCGGCGAACTCGGCGCGGGTCCACTCGAAGCGGTGGTCGGGGTGGCGCAGGCCGGTCAGGAACTCGTAGCGGACGTTGTGCTCGATGTTGGGGGTGGTGACGAGCACGTGCCGGGGCCGGGCGCGGTCGAACACGACGCGTTCGAGCGCGGCCAGGCGGGGCGGGTCGACGTGCTCGATCACCTCCATGAGGACGGCGGCGTCGTAGCCGGCCAGGCGCTTGTCGGCGTACGTCAGCGCGCCCTGGAACAGGGTGAGCCGGGCGCGCTTGGCGTCGGGCATGCGCTCCAGGCGCAGCTTGCGGGCGGCGATGGTGAGCGCCATCGAGGAGACGTCCATGCCGCCGACCCTGGTGAAGCGGGGCCTGGTCAGCAGCGCGCCGACCAGCTCGCCCTGGCCGCAGCCGAGGTCGATCACGCTGGCCGCGCCGAGCTGCTCCAGCTTGGCCAGCACGGCCTCGCGCCGCCGGACGTTGAGCGCCTTCGGCTTGGGCGCCTCACCCTGCCCGGGAATCCCCGGCCCAGGAACCTCCTGCGCCTGGCCCTCCTGCGCCTGGCCCTCCTGCGCCTGGCCCTCCTGGGCTTCGGCCTCCGCGGCGGCGGCCTCGTCGGCGGCGGTCACGTCCGCGGGGGCCTCCTCCTCGACCGCGGGCTCCAGCCGCTCCTCGGTCTCGTCGCCCAGCTCGGCCAGCCGGGCCAGCGCGGTGCGTGCCAGGGCCCAGCGCCGCCCCAGGTAGCGCCGGGTGATCAGGCCGCGCTCGGGATGGCCGTGCAGCCAGCCCTCACCGGCCCTGATCAGCTTGTCCACCTCGTCGGGCGCGATCCAGTAGTGCTTGCCGTCGTCGAGCACGGGCAGCAGGACGTACAGGTGGTTGAGCGCGTCCTGCAGGCGGGTGGTCCCGCGCAGGGTGAGCCCGACATAGCGGGAATCACCCCAGTCGGGGAAACCCTCGTCCAGCGGCACCGGCCGCGCGTCCACCTCCCAGCCGAGCGGCTCGAACAACCGCCGCGCCAGCTCGGGACCGCCCCGGCAGGGCAGCGCGGGCAGGCGCAGCTCCAGCGGCAGCGGCGTGCCGGGCAGCTCGGGACGGGCCTTGCAGCGGCCCGCCCGCGCGGTGCGGAACACGTCGGCCAGCGCCACGGCCAGCAGCGAGGAGGCCGCGTAGGGCCGGTCGTTGACGTACTGGGAGAGGCTGAAGTCGGGCGAGTTCTTGCCGCGCGACCTGACCAGCGCGATCGGGTCCACCTGAAGCATGAGCGCCGCCGTGCAGCGCGCGTCGCCCGCCTCGGGGTAGAACACCGTGGCCGTCCCGAACGACTGGCTGAACTCCTGCACCCGCTCTGGATGCTTGTGCAGGAGAAAGCCCAGGTCTGTGGCGGGCCAGGCGGTGGTGGAGATCGTCAGCAGCACCCCCCAAGTCTGCCGTAACCCCGCAAAGCGCCGCTATTCGATTACTACACGTGCGGCAGCACCTCGGCGGCGATCAGCTCCAGGTGCTCCAGATCGCTCAGGTCCATGATCTGCAGGTAGACCCGATCGGCGCCCAACTCGGCGAGCTTGCCGAGCTTGTCCAGCACCTCGGCCGGCGTGCCGGCCAGGCCGTGCTCGCGCAGGGTGACGGGGTTCTCGCCGATGGCGGCCGCGCGCCGCTCGACCTCCGCCCGGTCCGCCCCGACCACGACGGTCTGCGCCGCCGACAGCAGCAGCGTACGGCCGGTCGCCTCGCACGCCTGCCGCACCCGCACGAACGCCGCACCGGTGTCGGCCGGCGTGTGGAACGGCACGTTGTACTCGTCCGCGTACGTCGCCGCCAGCCTTGGCGTGCGCTTGGTCCCGAGGCCACCGATGATCAGCGGCGGCCGCGGCCGCTGGGCCGGCTTGGGCAGCGCGGGGGAGTCGGCCAGCCGGTAGTAGCGGCCCTCGAAGGAATAGCCCTTCTCCGCCGTCCACAGGCCGGTGATGATCTCCAACTGCTCCTCGAACCGCCCGAACCGCTCACCCAGCGGCGGGAACGGGATGCCGTACGAGGAATGCTCGCCGTCGTGCCAGCCGGTGCCAAAGCCCAGCTCCACCCGGCCACCGCTCATCCGGTCCACCGTAGCCACGCTGATCGCCAGCGGCCCCGGCAGCCGGAACGTGGCCGGCGTCACCAGCGTGCCCAGCCGGATCGTGGAGGTGTCCCTCGCCAGGCCGGCCAGCGTGATCCACGCGTCGGTCGAGCCGGGGCCCGGGTCGCCCGGATCGAGGCGCTGGTAGTGGTCAGACCGGAAGAAAGCATCGAAACCCAGCCGTTCGGTGGCCTGAGCGACGGCGAGCAGGTCGTCATAGGTCGCGCCCTGCTGGGGCTCGGTGAAGATCCGCAGCTTCATGAGCACATTATCCGCACACAACGGACGCGAACCGGAAAAGGCCCGCGCCACGCCGTACGGGCTTGCTAGCGTTCACCCGCCAGGCCGTTTGTAGCCGATCGACCACCTGGGGTGGCCTATGCCTCGGCACAGGAGGGAGCCCGGTACGCTCCCGCGTCCGCTCGCCGTTCTCGGCGCGCTCGCCCTCACCGCCGGCACCGCGGCGGCGATCCACCTGCTCCCCGCGGGAGCGGCTCCGCCGCCCGCGCGCCCGCCGGTCGCGCGGGCTCCCGCAACGCCTGCGCCCGCGACGGCGGAGCAGCCGGCCGCCGCGTTCGTGGCGTTCGTCGACACCGCCCGCGAGCCCGCCTTCGACCTGCCCGCCGACTCCCGCCGCACCGGAGTGCGCCGCTACGCCCTCGGCCACCTCGTCGCGGGCGGCGACGGCTGCGCCCCCAAGTGGAGCGGCCTCGCCGACCCCGGCCGGAACCCGGTGGCCGGCCGGATCGGCCGGCTCAGGGCGATGGGCGGCGACGCCGCCCCGGTCTTCGGCGGACCCGACGGCCAGGAGCTGGCCGCCACCTGCACCAGGCCGGGCGGGCTGGCCGCCGCCTACCGCCGGGTGGTCGGGGCGTTCGACGCCGGCAGCATCGACTTCGAGGTCCGCGACAGCGCCGACCGGGCCGCGGTGCTGCGCCGCGCGCGGGCCATCCACGCCATGCAGCGCGAGCAGCCGCTGCGGGTCAGCTTCACGCTGCCGCTGCGCCGGTACGGGCTGGCCGCGGGCGACGTCGAGATGCTGCGCGCCACTCGCGAGGCGGGCGCGGAGATCGGCACCGTCAACCTGCTGGCGCCCATCGAGCCCCGCGACACCGAGGGCGGGCGCCTGGGCCGGGTGGCGACGGCCGTGGAGGCCGCCGGGGAGCAGATCGCGCTGGCCCAGGACCTGGCGGACCCCGCCGAGGCGTGGCGGCGCATCGCGCTGACCCCGGTGCTGGCCGGCGAGGGCGACCTGACCGAGCTCGACGCCCGCAAGCTGGCCGCGTACGCCGCCCGTCACGGGCTGGCGTGGTTGTCACTGCGAGGAGTCACGCCAAAGCCGGACGTGTCACGAATTCTTTGGCGAAGTCCACCCGGAAGATAGGATCTCGCTGACCGGGGAGGTTGTCAGTCAGCAGGGGAGGGCGTGATGGCGACGCGTCCGGAGACCGCGAGGAAGATCCTGCTGTACTGGATGGACGGCTCCGTCGCGCTCATGGCCCTGATGTACGTGGTGCTCATGCTCGCGGCGGTGGTGGAGGGCCGGCTCTCCATCCCGCAGATGGTGCTCGTCCTCGTCCTGCTGGCCGGCTTCCTCGGGCTCTTCCCTCTCATCCTGAGGGCGGCCTTCGAACACCGCCCCAAGCCGTCGCCGAGACTGCTGATCGCGGGGCTGCTCTCCGTGGCGCTGATGCTGCAGTTCGGCGACGAGACTGCCGTATGGGTGGACACGTCGATGTTGTGGCTGGCGCTGGCCGCGCTCCACCTGAGGCCGTGGACGACGGTATGGCTGTCCGCGACGGTGGTCTCCGCGATCACCGTCTACGTCGTCCTCATCACCGGGCGGTCATGGCCGGGCGTCCTGGCCGCCGAGGCGTTCAACGCCGTCATGATGATCCTGGCCATGCTGTTGTGGCGCTGGCTCTGGTGGGTGATCAGGGACGCCCACAAGAGCCGCGAGGCCAGGGCCCGGCTGGCCGTGGCGGAAGAGCGGCTGCGCTTCGCCCGCGACCTGCACGACCTGCTCGGGCGCAGCCTGTCGGTCATCACGCTGAAGAGCGAGCTGGCCGCCAAGCTCGCGACCAAGGACGTGGACCGCGCGGCCGAAGAGATGGCCATGGTGCGCAGACTGGCCGGGGAGTCGTTGTTCGAGGTGCAGCAGGCGGTGCACGGCTACCAGGAGCTCGACCTGGACGCGGAGCTCGTGGGGCTGCGCGCCGCGCTCGAGGCGGCGGGCGCGGACTGCGCGATCGAGGCCAGCGTCGACGACCTGCCGCCACCCGCCAGGGCGTTGCTGGCCTGGGCGGTGCGCGAGGGGGGTACGAACGTCCTCAAGCACAGCACGGCCACGCGGTGCGCGATCAGGATCGACGGAGGCGTGCTCGAGATCCGGAACGACGGCGTGACGGCGCATTCGGCGGCGCCCGGCACCGGCCTGCGCGGCCTGTCCGAACGGCTGGTCACGGCGGGCGGCTCGGTCACCGCCGGGCCCACCCCGGACGGGGAGTTCCTCCTGCGCGCGGCGGTCCCGGCGTGAAGGCGTTCGACCGGATGCGGAACGCGTCCAAGCTGACCAAGGTCCGCTGGCTGATCGTCTACTGCACGGACATCATCCTGGTGTTCCCCCTCCTCGGATATCTCGGCTTCTACCTGAGCTGGCAGGCGGGCCTCCCGGTGCTCAAGGTGCTGGCCGGGTGCGCCCTGCTGCTGGCCTTCAACGTGCTCAGCACGCGACCGTTCCGGATCGCCGTCAGAGGTGGCCCGCGGCCCACCGCCATCCTGGCGGTCACCGGGGCGATCGTCCTGGTGCTGCTGACCGTGTTCTCGCAGGTCTGGGCGATCCCCACCTGGATGGCGCTGCTGGCGCCCTTCGTCCGCCTGCGCGCGGCCGTCGTCCTGTCCGCCGCCTCGATCGTGCTGGCCAACCTGTACATGTGGTGGGACGGCGGGTGGGACATCACCCTGCTGGCGGCGGTCCAGCTGCTGTTCACCGTCTTCTCCGTGGGCGCGGTGCGGGCCAACCTGGCGATCTGGCGCCTGACCCTGGAGGCGCACGAGGGCGAGGAGGCGCAGGCCAGGCTGGCGGTCTCCGAGGAGCGGCTGCGCTTCGCCCGAGATCTCAACGACCTGCTCGGGCGGAGCCTCAGCGACGTGGCGGTCAGGACGGAGCACGCCGAGCACACCCTGCCCGCCGACCGGGAGGCGGCCGCGGCCGAGATGTTCGAGGTGCGCGACCTGGCCCGGCGGTCGCTGCGCGAGGTGCGCACCGTCGTGCAGAACTACCGGGCCGTGGACCTGGACGAGGTCCTGGCCAGCGTGCGGGCGGTACTGGAGGCGGCCGACGTGCGCTGCACCGTGCGCGCGGAGACCGGCTCGCTGACGCCCGAGACGCGCACGCTGCTGGCCACCGTCGTACGCGAGGGCGCGACGAACGTGCTCAAGCACAGCAGGGCCGAACGCTGCACGATCACGATCGAGGATGGGGTGCTGGAGATGTCCAACGACGGGGTGAGCGGGCCGGTGGGCGAGCACGCCCCCAACGGGCTGGCCGGGCTGGCGCAGCGGGTGCGCGCGGCGGGCGGGACCCTGGAGGCGGAGCCGACCCACGAGGGCCGCTACCTGCTGCGGGCGGCGGTGCCGGCATGACCACGCGCGTGCTGCTGGCCGACGACGAGCACCTGATCCGCGGCGCCATCGCGGCCCTGCTCGACCTGGAGGACGGCATCGAGGTCGTCGCCCAGGTGGGGCGCGGCGACGAGGTCATGGCCGCCGTCGCCGAGCACCGGCCCGACGTGGCCGTGCTCGACATCGAGATGCCGGGCATGGACGGCCTGAGCGCGGCCGAGCAGATCAGCTCCCAGTGCAAGATCGTCATCCTGACGAGCCTGGGCCGCCCCGGCTACCTGCGCCGGGCCATGGCGGCGGGCGTGAGCGGCTTCCTCGGCAAGGACGCCTCGGCGGAGGAGCTGGCGATGGCCATCCGCAAGGTCCAGGGCGGCGGCCGCTACCTGGACGCCGAGCTGGCGGCGGCCGCGATGGCCGCCGGCGACAGCCCGCTGACCGAGCGCGAGCGCGACGCGCTGCGTCTGGCCGGCGACGGTGCCACGATCTCCAGGATCGCCGCCGAGCTGCACCTGACCGAGGGCACGGTACGCAACTACCTGTCGAGCGCCATGACCAAGCTCAACGCCCAGAACCGCCTGGAGGCCATTCGCACGGCCCAGCGCATGGGCTGGCTCTGACTCTCGAAGAGGCCCGGGAAAGACACGTAGAACGGCACACAAGCGCTGTCCGCTCCGGCACTGAGCACCGGGCGGTTCCCGCGCTGTACTCGTCCTCGGCCGCCGATCCCGGCGGCCTGTCATCCGACAGAGGGGAACTCATGAGTACGACACGGGGGACCGAGAGGCGCTCCAGGGCCACTGTCCTGCGCAGGCACGGGGTGCGCGCGCTGACGGCAGGGGCGGCGCTGGCGGCCTCGCTGATCGCCGTCGCCGGGCCCGCCCACGCCACCACCAACGTGAGCGTGTCGGGCGCGGTGCTGCAGATCACCTCGGGAGGCGTGTCCGACGACCTCCTGGTCTCGCAGGTGGGCGGCCGGCTGGTCGTCCGGAACAACGGCGACCTGGTCATCCCGGCCGCGCCGTGCGTGGCGGTGGCCAAGAACGAGGCGGTCTGCCCGGCCGCGGGCATCACCACCATCTCGGCGAACACGGCGGCCGGCGACGACACGCTGCGCAACCGGACCACGCTGCGGTCGAGGGTCGTCCTCGGGCCGGGCGCGGACATGTTCATCGGCGGGCTGGACACGGACATGGCCTCCGGCGACGACGGCGACGACCGGCTCGCCGGGCTGGCCGGGAACGACGTCCTGCTCGGCGGCGCCGGCACGGACAGCGCCAACGGCGGTGACGGCGTCGACAAGTGCGACGCCGAGATCCTGACCGACTGCGAGTAGATCGACCGCCCGGGTGCTCCCCGGCGGGCCACCCGTGCCCGCCGGGGAGCACCGCGGGTTTCAGCAGCTGACATGGGCGGAGGACGGCTGACCGCCGGTACGGGCTCGCATCGTTGAACCGGTTAGCCCAGGAGGCATGAGAGCGTTTGCGGGCCACGTCTCGAAAGCGTCACGGCTCTTGACGGGGTGGACACGCGGAATTTACGTTCGCGGTACTTATCCGGTTCAGCAGATTGACGTAGTGAACGGTCACCGGGCGGGAGCCTGTCTTTGTGTCAGGTCTGGGAGCGCTCCCAGGAGGTGTCGGCCGGAGCCGGTCCATCGGGGTGTCTGACATACGTGCGTACCTTCGCGCCGCGGGGCGCGGAGGAAGGAGAGAAGCGATGCGTAACCGGGCTCGGATCCTGATCCCGCTCGTGGCGGCGGGCCTGCTCGCCTCGGCCTGCACCGGCGGCGGGTCCACGCCGACCCCGCCGGCCTCACAGCCGCAGAGCCAGGGCGCGGTGGCCAGCGCCAACCCCGACCAGCTGCCGCGCAACGAGACGATCTACACCACCGGCACCCAGTGGGGCCCGCCGGCCAACTACAACCCGATCAGGGAATGGGACTCGGCCGTCGGCACCAAGGGTCTGGTGTACGAGACGCTCTTCCACTACGACACCACCGCGGCCAAGCTCAAGCCGTGGCTGGCCGAGAGCGGCGCGTGGGCCGACGACACCACCTTCGAGCTCAAGCTCCGCCCGGGGATCAAGTGGTCGGACGGCCAGCCCTTCACCGCCAAGGACGTCGTCTTCTCCTTCGAGCTCGGCAAGATGGAGACCATCCCGTACCACCACCTGTGGGAGTGGCTGAAGTCGGTCGAGGCCGTCGACGACCAGACCGTGAAGTTCACCTTCTCCAAGGCCAACTACCAGCAGTGGGACTTCAACCTGTACAGCCGCTCGATCGTCCCCGAGCACGTCTGGAAGGGCCGCTCCGAGAAGGAGGTGCTCGACGGGATCAACGAGAACCCGGTGGGCACGGGCGCGTACAAGTTCATGAGCAAGGACCAGGACCGCGTGGTCCTGCAGCGCCGTGACGACTGGTGGGGCAAGACGGCCCTGAACATGGAGCCCAAGCCGCGCTACATCGTCGACATCGCCACCCCGAGCAACGAGGTCGCGATGGGCCTGCTGCTGCAGAAGGGGCTGGACCTCAGCAACAACTTCCTGCCCGGCGTCGCCAACCTGGTCAAGGGCAACTTCGGCCTGACGACCTACTACAACGAGCCTCCGTACATGCTGTCGGCCAACACCGCCTGGCTGGTGCCCAACACCACGAAGAAGCCGATGGACGACCCGGCCTTCCGCAAGGCGCTGGCCGCCTCCGTCGACGTCAAGAAGATCGTCGAAGGCGTGTACGGCAACCTCGTCAAGGCCGCCAGTCCGACCGGCCTGCTGCCGCAGTGGGACAAGTTCGTGGACCAGAGCGTGGTCTCGGCCTCGGGCTTCACGTTCGACGCGGCCAAGGCCAAGAAGCTGCTGGCCGACGCCGGGTACAAGGACGGCGACGGCGACGGGTACGTGGAGAACAAGGACGGCTCGAAGATCAGCCTCTCCCTCATCGTGCCCTCGGGCTGGACCGACTGGATGGAGTCGGCCAGGTCGATCGCCGCCAGCGCCAAGACCGCGGGCATCCAGATCACGCCCGACTTCCCCGACTTCAACGCGCTGGTCGAGAGGCGCGCCAAGGGTGACTTCGACCTGCTCATCAACAACGAGCGGCAGTTGTCGAACTCCCCCTACACCTACTACGAGTACATGTTCCAGCTGCCCGTCCAGAAGCAGCAGAACACCGTCAACTTCGCCCGCTACGAGAACGACAAGGCCTGGGACCTCGTCCAGCAGCTCGACCAGGTCAAGACCGACGACACCGCCGGCATGCAGAAGGTCATCTCCCAGCTCCAGCAGATCCATCTGGACGACATGCCGATCATCCCGCTCTGGTACAACGGCCTGTGGGCGCAGTCGAGCACGCAGGTGTGGAAGAACTGGCCGGCCGCGGCCGGCAGCGCGCCCAAGACCGGCGCCGTGATGTGGCGCAACTGGCTCGAACTGGGCGGCTTCGAGACGCTCACCCAGTTGCAGCCCTCGGGCTCGTAACGATCCGGCCGGACGAACCCCTGTCCCTCCGCCCCCGGAACGCCGCGGGGGCGGAGGGTCCTTCCCGGAGAGAATCACGTGCGTCGATATTTCGGCAGAAAACTGCTTATCTACGGATTGACCTTCTTCGTCGCCGTCACGGTCAACTGGATGATCCCGCGCTTCATGCCGGGCGACCCGGTGGCCAGCATGATCGCGCGGGCCAACGTCACCAACGCCCAGGCCGTCGAGGCCATGCGGGCCTACTACAACAACCTGTTCGGCCTCGACCAGCCGCTGTGGCAGCAGTACGTCAACTTCTGGGGCGCGCTGTTCCGGGGGGACTTCGGGATCAGCATCTGGCTGTTCCCGACCCCGGTGAGCGACGTGATCACGCGGGCGGTGCCGTACACGCTGGCGCTGATCGTCCCGTCGGTGCTGCTGAGCTGGGTGGTGGGCAACCAGTTCGGCGCGTACGCCGCGCGCCGCAAGCTGCTCGACAACACCGTGCTCCCGGTGGGCTACGTGCTGACGGCGATGCCGTACATGTGGCTGGCCGTGCTCCTGGCCTGGGGGTTCGGCGTGATCCTCGGATGGTTCCCGGTGGCCGGCGGCTACAGCTTCTCGATGCGGCCCAACTGGTCGTGGACGTTCCTGCTCGACCTGCTGCACCACTGGACGCTGCCGTTCCTGTCGCTCTTCCTGGTGGCGCTGGGCGGCTGGGCCATCGGCATGCGGAACATGATCATCTATGAGCTGGAGTCCGACTACTCCAACTACCTGGCCGCGCTCGGCGCGCCCAGCAGGCTCATCCGCAGGTACGCCTTCCGCAACGCCGTCCTGCCCCAGATCACCGGCCTGGCCCTGCAACTGGGCGTCCTGGTGGCCGGGGCGCTGGTCACCGAGATCGTCTTCGCCTATCCGGGCCTGGGCAGCCTGATCCTCAAGGCCATCCAGAACAAGGACTTCTTCCTCCTCCAGGGCACGTTCCTGTTCATCGTGCTCGGCGTGCTGATCGCCAACTTCATCATCGACATCGTCTACGTCGTGGTCGATCCGCGGACCAGGGCGGGAATGGCGGGTGCGCAGACATGACCGAGCTTGTCGAGGTCATCAATAGACACAGCACCTTGGTCATGAGGCCGACGAAGGAGGCCTCATGACCGCACTTCAGGAAGTCGAGCCGCGCGAGCGGGCCGGGGTGCGCCGTGAGGCGCTCTACTTCGCGGTGCGCAACGGCAAGCTGGTGACCGGGTTCGGCATCGTGCTCGTGCTGCTGGTGCTCGGCCTGGTCGGGCCGCTGCTGACCGGCGGCACCCCCAACGAGTACGGCCCCCGCCCCATGAGCCCGCCCTCGGCCGAGAACTGGTTCGGCACCACCACGTTCGGCCAGGACGTCTTCCTCCAGTTCGTGCACGGCCTGCGCAGCACGTTCGTGGTGGGGGTGATCGGCGGCGGCATCGCGGCCGTCATCGGCATGGTCGTCGGCTTCGTGGCCGGCTACCGGGGCGGCGTGGTGGACGAGATCCTCAACATGCTGACCAACGTCATCCTGGTCATCCCCACCCTGGCCGTGCTGCTGATCATCAACGCATACCTGGGCATCCGCAGCGTGGCGGTGCAGGGCCTGTTCATCGGGCTGACGCAGTGGCCGTGGGCGGCGCGGGCGATCCGGGCGCAGACGTTCTCGCTGCGCACGCGCGAGTTCGTGGACCTGGCCAGGATGAGCGGCGCCGGCACCGGCAAGATCATCGCCCGCGAGGTCGCGCCGAACATGAGCTCCTACCTGTTCATGACGTTCATCCTGCTGTTCGGCGGCTCGGTGCTCATCGCCTCCTCGCTGGACTTCATCGGCCTCGGTCCCACCGACGGGGTCTCGCTCGGCCTGATGTTGCAGAACGCCAGCCAGTGGAGCGCCCTCCAGCTCGGCATGTGGTGGTGGTTCGTGCCGCCGGGGGCGGCCATCACCGCCATCGTGGGCGCCCTGTACGTGGCCAACGTCGGGCTCGACGAGGTCTTCAACCCGAAACTGAGGGAGACATGAGTCTGCAGGTCAGCGAGCTGCGGGTGCACTACAGGACGCTCAAGGGCGACGTGCGCGCGCTCGACGGCATGTCCTTCGAGATGCGCGACGGCGAGATCCTCGGCCTGGTCGGCGAGTCGGGCTGCGGCAAGAGCACCCTGGGCAAGTCCCTGATCCGCATGGACAGCCGCATGCGCCGCGTGGGCGGCACGGTCGTGCTCGACGGCCACGAGCTGCCCATCGACGACGACCGCAGGATGAACGACTTCCGCTTCCGCGAGGTCTCCCTCATCCCCCAGTACGCCATGAGCGCGCTCAACCCCACTCGCAAGATCCGCAGGATGGTCACCGAGCTCCTCGGATCGAGGGGCGCGACCCTCGACGCCGCCGAGCTCGGACGCCGGATGGACCAGGTCGGCCTGCCCCGCGAGGTGCTCGACCGCTACCCGATCGAGCTGTCGGGCGGCATGAAGCAGCGCATGGTGATGGTCATCTCCACCCTGCTGGACCCGTCCCTGCTGATCGCCGACGAGGTCACCTCCGCGCTCGACGTCTCCACCCAGAAGGCCGTCGCCCGCGCCCTGCTCGGCTTCCGCGACAGCGGCTACGTCAAGAGCATGATCTTCGTCACGCACGACCTCGCCCTCACCCACCACATCGCCGACACGATCATGGTCATGTACGCCGGCCGGCTGGCCGAGAAGGCCCCCGCGGACGTGATCGTCAAGGCGCCGCGGCACCCGTACACCCGGCTGCTGCTCGACTCCCTGCCCGCGGTCGGCGTCCGCTACGCCGACCGCAGGCTCGAAGGCATCGCCGGCAGCCCGCCGTCGCTGCTGAACCCGCCCACCGGCTGCCGCTTCCGCGACCGCTGCCCGATCGCGGGCGAGGAGTGCGCCGAGGACCCGCCCGTGGCCGAGCTCGCCCCCGGCCACCA
Source organism: Nonomuraea sp. KM90 (assembly GCF_052246675.1). NCBI lineage: Bacteria > Bacillati > Actinomycetota > Actinomycetes > Streptosporangiales > Streptosporangiaceae > Nonomuraea > Nonomuraea sp. KM90. The sequence continues at coordinate 38,568 of NZ_JBQQCB010000071.1, forward strand.
CGTAGCCTGCTGGAAGGCCTGATGCTGAGACTCGACGACGTCACCAAGGAATTCAGGGTCGGCGCCTTCGGCGGCAAGAGCGTCGCGGCCGTGCGGGGGGTGAGCTTCGAGGTCGTCCCCGGCGAGGTCGTCTCCCTGATCGGCGAGAGCGGCAGCGGCAAGAGCACGATCGGCCGGATGATCCTCGGCCTGAACCCGGTCACCAGCGGCTCGATCACCTTCGACGGCCTGCCGGTACGGGCGGGCAAGGCGTACTACCGGCACGTCCAGGGCATTTTCCAGGACCCGTTCAGCTCCTTCAACCCGGTGTTCAAGGCCGACCGGGTGTTCGCCATGATCAAGGAGGCGTACTATCCGGCCGTGCCCGAGGCCCAATGGGCCGACCGGGTCGCCACCTCCCTGCGCGACGTGCGGCTCAGCCCCGACCAGGTGCTCGGCAAGTACCCCCACCAGCTCAGCGGCGGGCAGCTCCAGCGGCTGCTCATCGCCCGCGCGCTGCTGCTGGACCTCAAGCTGCTGGTGGCCGACGAGATCACCAGCATGCTCGACGCCTCCACCCGCATCGACGTGCTCAACCTGCTGGCCGAGCTGAAGGCCAGGGGGCTGAGCGTCCTCTACATCACGCACGACCTGTCCCTGGGCAACTACCTCGCCGAGCGCACGGTGGTGCTGCGCAAGGGGAGCGTGGTGGAGATGGGGCTGACCGATCGGGTCTTCGGGGACCCGCTGCACCCGTACACGCGCGAGCTGCTGTCGGCCGTGCCGCGCCTGCACGAGGCGTGGGACGATGCCCTGCCGGTGGAGACCTGCCTGTACCACGAGCGAGGGGCGTCCGGCGGCCTGGTGGAGGCCGACCCCGGCCATTTCGTGGCCTGCGCCCGGCTCGCGACCTGCTGAGGAGATCTTCTTGACGTACCACCCGTTGCACGCCGGCTGGAGCCTGTCCTCCGACGGGTCCTCCCACGAGCTCGACGGCGTCCCGGCGACGGTGCCCGGCTGCGTGCACACCGACCTGCTCGCCGCCGGGCTCATCGACGACCCCTACCTGGACGGCAACGAGCACCGCCTGTCCTGGATCGGCCGTACGGACTGGACCTACCGCACCACCTTCACCTGGTCGCCCGACGAGCACGAGCGCACCGACCTGGTCTGCGAGGGGCTGGACACGGTCGCCACCCTCACCCTCAACGGAACCCGGCTCGGCGACACCGCCAACCAGCACCGCTCCTACCGCTTCCCCGTCCGTCACCTGCTGCGCGAGGGCGACAACGAGCTCGTGGTGCGCTTCGGCTCGGCCTACGCCTACGCCGAGGAGCGGCGGGCGGCGCTGGGGGAGCGGCCCGGCGCCTACGACGAGCCCTACCCCTTCATCCGCAAGATGGCCTGCAACTTCGGCTGGGACTGGGGCCCGAACGTGGTGACGGCCGGCATCTGGCGGCCGATCGGGCTGGAGAGCTGGAGCCGCGCCCGCCTGGCGGAGGTGCGCCCGATCGCGCGCGCCGACGGCACGGTGGAGGTGAGCGTCCGCGTGGAGCGGACGACGGAGGAGCCGCTCGACCTGACCGCCGAGGTCGCGGGCGTCACCGCGGAACAGCGCGTCGAGGGCCGGGCCGCCGTGCTCGCGCTCCAGGTGCCCGGCGCCGGCCTGTGGTGGCCGCGTGGCTACGGCGACCAGCCGCTCTACGACCTGACCGTGCGGCTCGGCGCGCAGGAGTGGCGCGGCCGGATCGGGTTCAGGGACGTCGAGCTGGACCGGGAGGCGTTCAAGCTCAAGGTCAACGGCGTGCCGGTGTTCGTCAGGGGCGTCAACTGGATCCCCGACGACTGCTTCCCCTCGCGGATCACCCGGGACCGGCTGGCCGAGCGGTTCGGGCAGGCCACCGCCGCCGGGGTGAACCTGCTGCGGGTCTGGGGCGGCGGCCGGTACGAGAGCGAGGACTTCTACGACCTGGCCGACGAGCTCGGCCTGCTGGTGTGGCAGGACTTCCCGTTCGCCTGCGCCGCCTACCCGGAGGAGGAGCCGTTCCGCTCCGAGGTCGAGGCCGAGGCCAGGCAGAACGTCGCCAGGCTGGCCCCGCACCCGAGCCTGGTCCTGTGGTGCGGCAACAACGAGAACCTGGAGGGCCACGCCGACTGGGGCTGGCAGGACCGGCTCGGAGGGCGCAGCTGGGGCGCGGGCTTCTACCACGATCTACTCCCGTCGATCGTGGCCGAGCTGGACCCCACGCGTCCCTACTGGCCGGGCAGCCCCTACTCCGGCGAGCCCCTCCTGCCCCCGAACGACCCCGCCAGTGGCACGATCCACATCTGGGACGTCTGGAACCGCGAGGACTACCGCCACTACGCCGCCTACCGGCCGAGGTTCGTGGCCGAGTTCGGCTTCCAGGGGCCGCCCGCGTACGCCACGCTGCGCCGGGGCTCCTCCGACGAGCCGCTCACGCCGGACTCCTCCCACCAGAAGGCGGTGGACGGGCAGGCCAAGCTGCTGCGCGGCCTGGGCGACCACCTGCCGCAGCCGGGGACGTTCGACGACTGGCACTACCTGACCCAGCTCAACCAGGCCCGCGCGATGGCGTTCGGGATCGAGCGGTTCCGCTCGCTGATGCCGTACTGCATGGGCACGATCGTCTGGCAGCTCAACGACTGCTGGCCGGTCACCTCGTGGTCGGCGATCGACGGCGACGGGCGGCGCAAACCGCTGTGGTACGCGCTGCGCCGCGTCTACGCCGACCGGCTGCTCACCGTGCAGGACGGCGCGGCGGTGCTGGTCAACGATGCCGCCGAGCCCTGGTCGGGCGAGCTGCACCTGGTGCGGCAGAGCCTCGACGGCCGGCCGCTGGCCAAGGAGGTCGTCGCGGTGCACGCCGCGCCCAGGTCGGTGCTCAGGGTGGCGCTGCCGCCGTCCGTGGCCGGGCCCGACGATCCGGCGCGCGAGCTGCTCGTGGCCCGGCTGGGCGGCGAGCGCGTGGTCGGCGGCTACGCCGAGGACACCGCCGTGGCCTACCCCGAGGCCGCCTACGACGCGCACGCGGAGCGGATCCCCGGGGGCTACCGGGTGACGGTCACCGCCGCCACCGTGCTGCGCGAGCTGGCGCTCTTCCCCGACCGGCTCGACCCCGCCGCGAGCGTGGACGAGCAGCTCGTCACGCTGCTGCCGGGCGAGAGCGTGGTCTTCGAGGTGACGACCGGGCGCGAGCTGGACACCCGGGCCCTGACCGCCTTCCCCGTGCTGCGCTGCGTGAACGAGGTGGTCAGATCCTGAACTCCTCGGTGCGGTGCGCGTAGGCGGGCAGCGCGGCCCGCATCTCGTCGGTGATCACCGGCGGGGGCAGCGGGACGATCTCCCGCTCGTGGAAGTCGTGCACGGGCTCGCCCTCGTCGAACAGCTCGCGGACCGCGCCCAGGCACGGGCCGACGACGCCGGGGTCGGTGATCCGCTTGCCGCCCCGGCCCCCGCCGTACCGGTCGTACAGGACCTCGTACATCAGGGAGGGCGAGAAGATCACCAGCTCCGGCACGGGCTCGAAGGCCGCCACGCGCGCGGCGGGCACCACCCGGCAGGGTGAGCCCGCCGCCGCGCGCAGCGCCAGGATGTGCATCTCCCACTGCAGGTACGCGGTGATCGGGAACTCGACCACCCGTACCCGCCTGACCGGGTGGCGGCGGCGGAAGTAGTCGGCCAGGGGCGCCGACATGCGCCGGGTCAGGGCCAGCGAGCCCGCCCAGTCGCCGTCCATCATGGCCCGCCAGCTGGCCACGTCGGGCTCGTAGAAGCTCTGCGCCCGCTCCAGCTTCCACATCGGCTCCGCGCAGCCGGCGTGGTCGCGCTCGAAACCGGCCTGGTACTCCGGCACGTCCAGGACGACGCCGTCAGCGCCCGCGACGGCGGCGAACGGGTTCGTGAGACGGACCGGAGTGCCCTGCTCGGTCATGCGCCGTTCCCCTTCGCTCTGAAGACCCGCCCAGATCATCAATTGAGCCCTTGACCGGGTCAAGGCCCAAAACGATCTGGCCGAGCCGTCAGCCGCGGTAGTGGAAGCGCCGGTGCACCAGGCTGAAGATCATGGCCCCCACCCACACCACGAACAGCACCTTGAAGATGCCGAAGCCGAAGATCAGGGCGAGGATCATGAACACGAACAGCACCGGCAGGAACGGGTGCGGCCCCCGGTGCCGGTGCCCCATCTGCCCCCGCCGGCCCGCCCAGGCCGCGCGGTGCATCTCCCGCTGGGAGTGCCGCATGGCCTGGATCTGGTGCCGCTGGGCGTGCATCGCCGCCCGCCAGTCGCCCACCTCGTAAGGGGAGGCGGGCTCGCGGTAGGCGGGTTGCTGCCCGGGCAGGTCGACGGTGACCTGAGCGAGGTCGCCGGCCGTCTTGGCGGCCAGCGTCCGGTCGAGTCGCTCGTCGAGCTCCTCGTGGGTCAGGCGGCCCTGCGCGAAGTGCTCGCGCAGGTCGGCCATCGTCTGCTCCCGCTCGGCGTCGCCGATGCGGAGGTCGTTACGGTCCATGCCGGTCCTCGCTCTCCCCGAACTCGTCACTCCTCGCCCGGGTCGCCGTCGGCCAGGATCTGGTAGAGCTTGCGCCGGGTCTCCACCAGAGTCTTACGCGCTTCGCGGATTTGTGCGTCGTTTCCGGTCTGAAGAACCTGCATCATGGCGAATGCCGACTGTCGGGCGATATGCCAGAGATCGGCGGTGTTGTCATCGATGTCCGGGCGCATCTCGTCCCACGGGGCGCGGACCTCGTCCGCGTGGGCCTCGATGTAGTTGCGGCCTTCCTCGGTGAGACGGAAGGTCTTGCGCCCCTCGTTCTCCTCCGCGACCACGAGGCCCTCGTCGGTGAGCTGCTGCAGCGCCGGGTAGACGGCGCCCGGGCTGGGCTTCCAGCCGCCCTCGCTGCGCTCGGCGATCTCCTGGATGACCTGGTAGCCGTTGCGCGGCTCCTCGGCGAGCAGGGCCAGGATCGCGGCGCGTACGTCGCCCCGCTTGGCCTTGCGGGGACGGCCGCCCCAGCCGCGGTGGCCGCCGCCCCACGGCCCGCCCGGGCCGCCGAACGGGCCGCCGCGCCCGAAGTCGAACGGGAACGGGCCGGGCCCGCCCCTCCTGCCGCGCATCCGCCGCTCGTCCGGGCCGCCGCCGCCCCCGCCGGGCCCGCCACCGCGACCTCGGTGGCCTCCCAGGTGCTCGAACGCGTCGGCCATGGCGTGGAACGCCTCGCGGGCCGCGCGCCGGTAGTCGTGTGCGCCGGGCCAGGGCCCGCTCGCTGCCATGTGGTGAGTCATCTTCTACTCCTATATCGTGATCTGTTCTCGATGCGTCAAAGATATATCGATAGTGTGTCGTTAGCAAGACCGGTGCGAGAGTGAGCCAGATCACGAAAAAGTTGCGGAATCCGGGAACAGGATTGGGGAGGGCGTCGTTATTCACAGCAGACGAGGTCGTTCCGCGTCGGCAGGGCTGGGGGGTGCTGTCGCCGCGGAGACGACCTCGTCTGCGTTTGCGGGCAGTTCGCGGGCGCCTCGCCCGGCGTGACGTCTCCGCCCGGCATGGCTCGCCGCGTAAAGGGCTTCTTTGCCGTACAGTCCCGATCATGATGGGGCACACGCACGCGATGACAGGGGCCATCGCCTGGCTGGGGCTGGCTCCGCCCCTGGCCGCACTGCCGTTGATGAACGAGTCCTCCCGGTTCGTCGACACCGGGATCATGGCCACCGCGCTCAGTCCCGCCGAGTTGGTCGCCGGGGCCGTCATCTGCGCGGGGGCCGCGATGCTGCCCGACCTCGACCATCCGAGCGCCACGATCGCGCAGACGTTCGGGCCCGTCACCTGGGCGCTCAGCAAGGCCGTCGCCTGGATCAGCGGCGGGCACCGCGGGGCGACGCACTCACTGGTGTTCGCGGTGGCGCTCGGGTTCGGGGCGCACTGGCTGGCCAGCACCTATCCGATCGGGCGCGACATCATGGTCGTGCTGCTCATCGGGCTCGCCCTGCGGGCCATCGGCGTCGGGATCCCGGGGAACAAGATGGGTTCCGCCATGGTCAACATCGGGCTGACCGCCGGCCTGTACGCCGTCTTCCTCTCCCTCGGCGTGGGCTACGCCTGGCTGGGGCTGGCGGTGGGGATCGGCTGCCTCATGCACGTGGTCGGCGACTGCATGACCGAGCGGGGATGCCCCGTGTTGTGGCCGCTGGGGGCCAAGTTCGTGCTGCCGTGGAAGATCGGCATCAAGACGGGCCGGAAGTTCGAGCAGAAGATCCTGGCGCCCATCCTCTCCGTGGCGATCGTCGGCCTGCTGTTCTGGCGGCTGGCTCCGGTTTAACTTGATGTCGAGATATCCTAGGGATATCTTGACGTCGAGACATCCGCCGCGGCCTGCGAGTTAGGGTCACCTAACGTGCTGTGCGTTCCCGCAGTGCGGCAGGATTCTGTCTGAACACCTGTCTATGGAGGAGGCGAATCACCGTGTCCGCGAACAGCTTCGGCAGCCGTGACACGCTACGCGTCGGCGACGCGTCATACGAGATCTTCCGGCTGGATGCCGTCGAGGGCGCCGCACGCCTCCCGTACAGCCTGAAGATCCTGCTGGAAAACCTCCTTCGCACCGAGGACGGCGCCAACATCACCGCCGACCACATCCGTGCGCTGGGCGGCTGGGACCCGAACGCGGCGCCGAGCGTGGAGATCCAGTTCACGCCCGCCCGCGTCATCATGCAGGACTTCACCGGTGTGCCGTGCGTGGTCGACCTGGCCACCATGCGCGAGGCCGTACGCGACCTCGGCGGCGACGCCTCCCGGATCAACCCGCTCGCGCCGGCCGAGATGGTCATCGACCACTCGGTCATCGTCGACTACTTCGGCCACCCCGACGCCTTCCGGCGCAACGTCGAGCGCGAATACGAGCGCAACCGCGAGCGCTACCAGTTCCTGCGCTGGGGCCAGACGGCCTTCGACGAGTTCAAGGTCGTCCCGCCCGGCACCGGCATCGTCCACCAGGTCAACATCGAGCACCTGGCCCGCGTGGTGATGATCCGCGACGGCAAGGCCTACCCCGACACCTGCGTCGGCACCGACTCCCACACCACCATGGAGAACGGCATCGGCGTCCTCGGCTGGGGCGTCGGCGGCATCGAGGCCGAGGCCGCGATGCTCGGCCAGCCGATCTCCATGCTCATCCCGCGGGTGGTCGGCTTCAAGCTCAACGGCAAGCTGCCCGCCGGGGCCACCGCCACCGACCTGGTCCTGACGATCACCGAGATCCTGCGCAAGCACGGCGTGGTCGGCAAGTTCGTGGAGTTCTACGGCGAGGGCGTCTCCTCCGTGCCGCTGGCCGACCGGGCCACGATCGGCAACATGAGCCCCGAGTTCGGCTCCACCTGCGCGATCTTCCCGATCGACGGCCAGACCGTCGACTACCTGCGCCTGACCGGCCGTTCCGAGGAGCAGATCGCCCTCGTCGAGGCGTACGCCAAGACCCAGGGCCTCTGGCTCGACCCGTCCGCGCCCGAGCCGGTGTTCTCCGAGTACATCGAGCTCGACCTGGCCACCGTCGTCCCGTCGATCGCCGGTCCCAAGCGCCCGCAGGACCGCATCGCCCTGTCGGCGGCCAAGGTCACCTGGCGCCACGACGTGCAGAACTACGTGGCCGACGACGTGGACGAGGCGGGCGAGGAGACCTTCCCGGCCTCCGACGCGCCCGCCTCCAACGCCAGCGCCAACGGCGGCCGGCCGCACAAGCCGGTGCCCGTCACGCTGGCCGACGGCACCTCGTTCGAGATCGACCACGGCATCGTCTCCATCGCCGCGATCACCTCGTGCACCAACACCTCCAACCCGTACGTCATGATCGGCGCGGCCCTGCTGGCCCGCAACGCCGTCGAGAAGGGCCTGACCCGCAAGCCGTGGGTCAAGACCTCGCTGGCGCCGGGCTCGCAGGTGGTCACCGGCTACTTCGAGCGCTCGGGCCTGCAGCCCTACCTCGACAAGATCGGCTTCAACCTCGTCGGCTACGGGTGCACCACCTGCATCGGCAACTCGGGCCCGCTGCTGCCCGAGATCTCCGACGCCATCCAGGCCAACGACCTCGCGGTCACCGCCGTGCTGTCCGGCAACCGCAACTTCGAGGGCCGCATCAACCCCGACGTCAAGATGAACTACCTGGCCTCGCCGCCGCTCGTGGTGGCGTACGCGCTGGCCGGGACCATGGACCTCGACCTCGACACCGAGCCGCTCGGCCTCGGCAACGACGGCAAGCCGGTCTACCTGCGCGACATCTGGCCGTCGCCGGAGGAGATCTCGTCGGTGGTCAACTCCTCGATCGGCCGCGACATGTTCGAGCGCGACTACGCCGACGTGTTCAAGGGCGACGACCACTGGCGCACGCTGCCGATCCCCACGGGCGACACGTTCGAGTGGGACCCGTCCTCGACCTACGTGCGCAAGGCCCCCTACTTCGACGGCATGCCGTCGAAGCCCGAGCCCGTGACCGACATCTCCGGCGCCCGCGTGCTGGTCAAGGTCGGCGACTCGGTCACCACCGACCACATCTCGCCGGCCGGCTCCATCAAGACCGGCACCCCGGCGGCGCAATACCTGCGGGCCAACGGGGTCGAGGTCAAGGACTTCAACTCCTACGGCTCGCGGCGCGGCAACCACGAGGTGATGATCAGAGGCACGTTCGCCAACATCCGCCTGCGCAACCAGATCGCGCCGGGCACCGAGGGCGGCTACACCCGCGACTTCACCCAGCCGGACGGGCCGGTGTCGTTCATCTACGACGCCTCCGTCAACTACGCCGCGGCCGGCACGCCGCTGGTGGTGCTGGCGGGCAAGGAATACGGCTCCGGCTCCTCGCGCGACTGGGCGGCCAAGGGCACGGCGCTGCTGGGCGTCCGCGCCGTGATCGCGGAGTCCTACGAGCGCATCCACCGCTCCAACCTGATCGGCATGGGCGTGCTGCCGCTGCAGTTCCCCGAGGGCGCCACGGCGCTGACGCTGGGCCTGACGGGCGAGGAGACGTTCGACATCACGGGCGTCGAGGAGCTCAACCAGGGCGGCATCCCGAGCACGGTGCACGTCAAGGCCGGCGACGTGGAGTTCGACGCGGTCGTCCGCATCGACACGCCGGGCGAGGCCGACTACTACCGGCACGGTGGCATCATGCAGTACGTGCTGCGCTCGCTGCTCGCGAAGTGACTTCCCGTGCCCGCGCCCGGTCATGAGCCGGGCGGGGGCGGGGGAACCCTTGGCCGTCGAGCCGGGGGTTGGGCGCGATCCTCACGCGCCCGCATCGGGGGAACCACCCGACATCCAGAGAGCCGCCCCGCGGGAAACCCCCGCGGGGCGGCTTTCGTCTCTCACGAGACCCTGGAAGCGGGTGCCGACCAGGTGTCGCAGGCCGCCGGGGACCCGGTCGTCATGCCGCGCCTGAACCAGTAGGCCCGGCCGGCGCCCGTGCCGTGGCTGCGCCGCCCGTCGGCGTCGCCGTTGGCGCGGATCGCCTCGTACAGGGCCGACCAGTCGCGCTCGGTACGGGCGAGGGAGGAGCGCACGCTGCCCATGAACACCCCGGCCAGGCAGTCGGCCTGCAGCTCGAAGCGGCGCTGCAACTGCGTGCGGCGGGTGGGGGCGGCGGCGCGGTAGCGGGCCTCGTAGGCGCGGCGGAGGCCGGTGAGGGTCTGCAGGTGGTGGGCGTACTCGTGGGCGGCGACCTTGAACGGGTAGAGATCGGTGCGGTTGTCGATCCAGCGGCCGGTGAGCGTGAACTCCAGCGACCGGCCGCCGTGGCAGTAGAAGGCGTCGACGTCGGCGAGCCGCATCCCGCAGACGATGCCCTGGGGCTCCTCGTGGAAGTGGACCGCGGGCTCCTTGAACCGGACCCCGGTGCGGGCGAAATAGGCCCTCCACGACTTATCCAGACATTTCACGACTGTCTCGAGGTACTCGCGATGACGCGGAATCCCACCCGAGCTCAGCGGCGTCTCGGGACACGAGGTGACGGCCGGCTTCCCGGCCGCCTCGGGAAAAGGGTCGCCGCCGGGGGACAGGCAGGTGGTGGTGAGGAGGAGGACCGCGATGGTGAGGGGTGAGGAGGGCACGGTCGGCAGCCTAGGTCAGCGAGGGGGCGCTCAGATCATGCGCCTCAGCACGGTGACCACCTCGGTGACCACCTCTCCCGGAACGCTGCCGACGAAGAAGTCGAACCGGTCGGGGGAGATGGCGCGGACCTGCTCCGTCATCGCCCAGCTCGTCTTGGCCAACCCGGTCGCGTCGCGGTCGACGCGAATGTGGGTGATATATCCGCGTTCGCGGGTGGTCAGCGGCACGGCCAGGACGAGATCCAGCCGTGACTGGTTGAACCGGTCGTTGCTGATGATCAGAGCCGGGCGGTCGAAACCCTGCTCGCGGCCGGTCGGCCGGTCGAACCGGGTGAACCAGATGTCTCCTTGTGCCAGCTTCACTCTCTCTCCTCGGGAAATGTGATCAGTCCCGCCCACTCGGGTGCCACCCGGCGGGTGCGCGGGCGGGTCCCCAGGACGAGCTCGCGTTCGGCCAGATAATCGGCCCACGCCTCCGGGTCCTCGCGCTGGGTTCGCTCGATCTGATCGTCGACGGTTTGCCAGAAGAGCTTCTGCTCGTAGTCGGCGATGGCTTCGTTGAGCACCTCGGTCATGGTGCGGCCCTCCTGCCGGGCGATCCGGGCCAGTCGGTCTCTGGTCATGACACTGACGCGGATCGTCGTCGCCTTGTGCTTCGTGCTCATACTTCCGAGGCTACGTCCGCGTCATCCGGAACACTACAGCGCGCCGGTCACTCTTGAGCGAGGAATGGCAACGCTGAGTAAGGGTGGTTGACTCTCCTGCATGACGAGTACGGCATTGGTGCTGATTGTTGGCGGTTTGGCGGTCTTCGTGGGCGCGATCGTTCAGGGTGGCGTGGGGTTCGGGCTCGGGCTGGTCGCGGCTCCCGTGCTCACCATGCTGGGCCCTGACCTCATGCCCGGCGCGATCCAGGTCGTCAACATGACCCTGCCGCTGTTCACGCTGGCCGTCGAATGGCGGAAGGTGGACTGGCGCGGGCTCGGGTTCGCGGTCCTCGGGAGGCTGCCCGGGAGCGCCATCGGTGCAGTCATCGTTGTCTACGTTTCCATATACGCCAGAGGCATCTTCGTGGCGGTCATGGTGCTGGTCGCCGTGGCGCTGACGGCAAGGGCGATCAGCGTGCCGCGCAACGGGTACACGATCACCACGGCCGGGTTCGTGTCCGGGATCACCGGCACCGCCACGGGCATCGGCGGGCCGCCGGTCGCGCTCGTCTACCAGAACGCCAAGGGGCCGCAGATCAGGGCCACGCTGGCGATGTTCTTCTTCCTCAGCGCGGCCCAGTCGCTGGCCATCCTGGCGTTCGTGGACGAGCTGCCCTCCCAGGCGCTGCTGGTCGGGGCGGTGCTGATCGTGCCGATGGTGCTCGGGTTCCTGGTGTCGGGGCCGCTGCGGCGCTATCTCGACGGGGGCAAGGTGCGGATCGCGGTGCTGGCCGTGGCGGCGGCCTCGGCCGTGGGGCTGATCGTGCAGAACATCCTCACCTCGATGGGGGCGTGAGGCCCGGTGCGGTGTGCGGCCCGCACCGGGGGGTCGGCTCACCGGGGAATCAGCTCACCGGGGTGTTCATGTCGGTCTGGATCTGGGCTGCCGTGAGGGCTCGGGAGTAGATGCGCACCTCGTCGATCCGGCCGCTGAAGACCTGGTTGAGCAGGCCGTTGCCGCCGATCCTGAGCGAGCCGCCGTCCGTTCTGACCGCTCCGGTGATCGCCCGCTGGGCGACCTGCGTGCCGTTGACGTACAACCGCAGCACCGCCCCGTCGTACGTCGCCGCGAGATGCGACCAGGTGTTGAGCGGGAGCGCGGCCGCGCCGGGCAGGTCGGTGGCGGCGGTGGTGTGCACGCGGACGTGCGGGCGCTGGTCGGCGGCGCCGGCGGACAGGGCGTAGGCCAGGCCGCCCGAGTGCCGTTTCATGACGACCGTGCGCCAGCCGCTGACGCTCGACGGGCGTACCCAGGCCTCCAGCGTCATGCCCCCGGTCAGCCGCAGCCCGGCTGAGTCGGGCACGTTGACCCAGCTGTAGAGGCCGTTGAACGACAGCGCCGGGCCGTACCTGCCGCTCGCCGTCCAGCTCGTGCCGCTGGTGGCGCCGGTGTTGCCGTTGCCGGAGGAGTCGGCGACCGTGCCGCCCGAGCCCTCGTTCATGCCGTACGCGGCGACCAGGCCGCTGGGGGGCGGCACCAGCGTGTACGCGGCCGTGTACGTCGTCCCCGTCGCGGGCGCGACCACCTGGTGCGAGGCGGCACCGCCGTCGGACCACGACGCGAAGGCGTAGCTCTGACCCCCGGAGCTCTGCGGCGAGGGCGCCGAGACCGAGTTGCCCGACCCGACGATCACCGTGCGGGTGAACGGCGTGGCCACCTGCTCGCTGTTGAAGCCGAGCCGCAGGCCGGACGGCGACGAGGCGAAGGTCAGGTTCACGGTCCTGGGCTGCAGCAGCACGCTCTCGGTGTCGGTCAGCCCGTGCGCGTCGGTGACGGTCAGGCGCAGCTCCAGGTGCGCGGGATAGTCGTGGTCGGGCGCCTGGAAGGAGCCGCTCGCGCCGGTGAACGTGGTGATCTCGTGCTCGTGGCAGGTGCTGGGGCAGTGGTGCAGCACGAGCGCCCAGCGCATGCGTACGCCGGGGACGGCGCCGTCCTGGGCGTCGCTCCCGCTCCCGGAGAACGCGATCGACTGCCCGACCGCCCAGGTGGTGGCCGCCGTCGGCGCGTTGACGGCGGCGGTGGGCGCGGTGTTGGCCACGTTGATCGTCACGGTGGCGTCCCCCTGACCGCCGCGGTCGTCGATCACCCGCAGCCGCACCACCGGGGAGCCGGGCTGGGTGTAGGTGAAGGACGGGGTGGCGGAGGTGGAGTCGTCGAGTTCGCCGTCGCCGTCCAGGTCCCAGGCGTAAGTGAGGGGATCGCCGTCGGCGTCGCCGGAGCGGGTGGCGGAGAAGGACACGGTGAGCGGGGCCTCGCCGGAGGCGGGCGTGGCGTCGATGACGGCGGTGGGCGGGGCGTTGTCGTAGAGGTAGCGGACGATCCGGCCGCCGGTGTAGTCGACCGCGAACAGGTCGCCGCCCGGTCCGGTCTCCAGCTCCACGGCGGGGATGCCGGAGTCGAAGTTCGCCACCGTGGCCGGGTCGGGCAGGCCGTTCGCGCCCCTGGTCATCACCCAGACGCACGAGCGGCTGTAGTCGGAGAAGAACAGCGCGCCGTCGTAGGCGGCCGGGTAGTCGCCGCCCTCGTAGAAGGCCACGCCGCTGGAGGAGGAGCCGCCGGTCGGGCAGGGGTCGTTCGTGGCGGGCCTGGAGTTGTGGTGCCAGGCGAAGTAGGGGGCGGCGTGCGCGGCGGCGCCGGCGGCGTACAGGCTCTCGCAGAGGGTCAGGTCGAGGTTGTCGTAGCCGGCCTGGCGGGTCGTGCCCTCGTAGCAGGGCCAGCCGAAGTTGGGCACCGCGGTGGTGGGCGAGGCGATCCGGTTGACCTCCTCGTACGTGCTCCAGCCCACCTCGCCGGACCAGATCTCGGACGTGCCGGGCCGGTTGGTGATCCGGAACGGGTTGCGCAGGCCGTGGGCGACGATCCTGGCCACGTTGGGGTCGGAGCTGCTCCCGTTGGGGTTGCCGGCGGCGGCGGCCCCGGTGCCGGGGTCGACCCGGATGACCGTACCGGCCAGGCCGGCCGGGTCGCCGCCGGTGCGTACGTCCTGGGAGCGCAGGGCACCGCCCTCCGCGGCCGGCGGGGTGAGCGCGGTGCCGACCGGCGAGGGCGGGTCGCCGCAGGGGTTGTCCGGGGTGACGTCCGAGGCGGGGAGGTTGTCCTGGCCGTAGTCGGCGAAGTTGAAGCTGGCGCCGTCGCCGCCGGAGGCGTACAGGGCGCCGTCGGGGCCGAACTGGAGGTCGCCGACGGAGTGGCTGGGGTGCTGCTGGCACCAGTCGGTGATCAGCGGCGTCTCCGCGCCGGAGGGGGAGATGACCGACAGGCGGCCGGTGACGAGGCAGCCGTCACCGGTGGCGCCGGGCGGGGTGGGGCAGGGGTCGTCCGTGCCGCCGGGGGTGCCCCAGCGTGGCGCGGTGCCGCCGGGGACGGCGTCGTGGGCGTACAGGACGTACAGGCGGGGGTCGGCCGGGAAGTCCGGGTGCAGCGCCAGGCCGAGCAGGCCGCGGTCCCAGAAGTTGTGCACCTGGGTACGCAGGTCGGCGTACACGCTCGGGGTGGTGTCGGTGAGCGAGTCGAAGACCTTGATCAGCCCGCTCTTCTCGGCCACGAAGACCCGGCCGTCGGGTGAGAACTCGAGGTTGGAAGGGTGGTTCAGGCCGCTGAAGACGGTCTGTCTCTGGAACGACGCCGGTAACGCCCCGGCGGGCGGTGCCAGACCGGCGACCAGCCCGGTGGTGACGATCAGGATCGTGGTCAGGGCGCTGCAGAGCCGCTTCACGGATACCCCCAGTGAACTCACCAGCCCGCACCGCAGGATGGCCTGATCGAGGTATCGCAAATGGGCGGGCGGTCTGTCACGGGTCGTGTCCACAATCGGACGGCGCGTGTCCGTTCTTTGACACCGGGGGCACCGGGACGCGCGAGGACGGACCTCCCGGACCCGGTGTGCGGCCGGACCTGCCGAGTCCCGCGTACGGGCAGGGCCATGCTCCCGCGAACGGAGACGAGCCGCCTGTCAGGCGCTGAGGCGGTCGCGCAGCGCGTCGTACACGTCCGGCGGGAGCGGGCCCTTGCCGGCGGCCGCGACGTTGGCCTGCACGTGCGCGATCCGGGTCGAGCCGACGATCACCGAGTGCAGGTCTCGGTGAGTGAGGATGAAGCGGAGCAGGAGCTCCATGGGCGAGGCACCGTCCGCGAGGTCGTCGAGGCGCGCGGCGGCGAGCCGCGCGTGGCGGTCGGCGAGCGGCCGGCGCATCGGCTCCGGTATGGCCTCGGGCGGAGCGGTGAGCGGGCGGGCGATCGAGCCGCGGGCGATCGTGCCCGCGCCGGCTGCCGCGGTGGCGCCGATCAGCTTCTCATGGGAGCGGTCGAGCGCAGAGTACGGCAGGAGGAAGACGTCGAACGCGCCGAGCGCGATGTGCTCCGGGAGGTGAGGCAGCTCGCCCGACATGCCGGTGTAGCGGATCTTGCCCTCGTCCCGGAGCGCCAGCATCTCGGCGACGGTGTCCTCGGCTCGCAGCACGGCGACGCTCGGGCTCATGTGGACCATCAGGATGTCGAGGTGGTCGGTACGCATCCGGCGCAGGCTCTGCTCGACGCATGCCCGGACGTTCGCCCTCGTGTAGGTGTGGGGCGGGAACGTCCGCGGGTCACCATTCACGGCGGGCGGGCAGCCGCACTTGCTGGAGAGGATGAACTCGTCGCGCCTGTGGGAGATCCAGCGGCCGATGTGCTCCTCGGCGTCGCCGTAGTCGGGCGAGGTGTCGATGAGGTTCACCCCCGAGTCGAGGACCGTGTTCAGCACCGCGCGGGCCCGATCGTCGCTGATCGGCTCGCCCCACGCGCGCGGGCCGCGTAGCTCCATCGCTCCGTAGCCGAGGCGGCTCACCTGCAGCCCGGTCCTGCCGAGCCGCGTTGCGGGCGGTGTCACGCTGTCGTCCTCTCCCCGGTCACGGCCGCCCTGGCGCGGCCGTATTCGGCCAGGGCGCGGAAGGCGCTCTTGGGCTCCCACGGCAGGCCCGGATAGGTCGTCCCCGTGCGGCCGTGCTCCAGGACCTTGACCACGCCGAAGCTCGCGGTGTCGAAGTCCCGCTCGGGCTCGGCGGACGTCGGCAGGTGACGGGAGGCGAAGGTGCAGACGAACGCCGCGTCCACGCCCTCGGCGTCGTAGACGGCGAGCAACTCGCGCAGGTAGGCGGCCTGTTCTTCCTCGTCCCGGGTGACGGCCCCGGTCAGGCGGGGGCGGGCGCGCTCGTCCCATTCGACGATGGAGTCGCCGCGCGCGCCCAGCGCGGCGGCCCCGCGGTGGGTGGTGCAGCCGAACTCGGTCACCGCGAACGGCTTGCTCTGCCCGACCTGCGCGCGGACCGCCTCACGGAAGCCGGGCGCGGTGGTCGCGTCGCGGTATCCGGCGTCGGTGGCGACGATGTCGAACGGAGCCCAGTCGACGCCCTCCACGGGCACGGAGGCGTAGCTGATCGGGCCGCCGAATCGGTCGCGGACCGCGGCGGTGACCCGGGCCAGGAAGGTGTTGACGCGGACGTGCAGCTCGGGGAGCGTGGCGCGCAGCCGAGCGGGCTCGGCCATCAGGCCGAGCCGCTCCCGCAGGCTGTCACCGGGCAGGAACCCCCTCGTGAACAGGCTGATCTCGGAGCCGGTGAGGAAGACGACGCGAGCGCCTTCCCGGCGTAGACGCTCGGCCCGCTCGGCGCTGTCGACGATGAACGCCATCAGCTCCTCCTGAGTGAGGTCGTTGGTGAACGGCGAGTACCAGACCTCCAGGCCCGCGCGGGCGGCGTGGCGTGCCGCGATCTCCAGGCGGTCCGGGTCTCCTCCGGTGACGCGGACCGCGTCGCAGTGGAGCTCCTCGCGGATGATCCGCATCTCGCGGCGCACCGTGTCAGGCTCGAAGGGCTCGTGGGTGGTGGTTCCGGCAGACAGGAAGCCGGTGTCATAGGTGACACCGTAGGCACGCATCAGAGGGCTCCGTGTGGTCGTGCGAGTGGACATGCGGGCTGGGGCGGGCCCGTGGCCGGAGAGAGTCCCAGGCGTCCCCGTCGCACTCTACTGGTTATTGCGTGTCACGCACATAGTGCGCGCTGCGCAATTCTCCGTCCGCTCGACCGGGGCCGGATCGCCGGCCTCGCGGTCCTGATCGATCCGGCCGGCGTGAGGGGGCGGAGCTGCCGGATCCCGCGTGGGAACGCCCTGGATCGGTCCCTGTCCTGTCGCAATGGAGCTGGCGAGTCGCATGCTCCTGAGGAGCATGTTGTCATTTCGGGTGAGACCGCGGAGTGGCGCGGCTGAGTAACCTGCCGAGGCATCGTTGGGGGTTCGGTCTGGCGTC
>NZ_JBQQCB010000072.1:0-55386 GCF_052246675.1 Nonomuraea sp. KM90
TCGTCGGCTTCGACAACGTGATGAAGACCTACATCGTGGAGCGCGGGATCTCCTGCGCGCAGCTCGCCATCACCAAGAACGGCAAACTCGTGCTGGCCAGGGCCTACCGCTACAGCGACGACCCGGCGGCCGGGTGAGGGTGCGCAGCTTGTCAGGGGCGCGCTCCGGCACGTCCAGCGAGCGCGGGGACGGCGGCGACCAGGAATTCCCGGATCGAGCGTTCCATCTGCACCGAGTCCCGGTCGAAGAGCCACTGGGCCTGCACGCCGTTGATGAGCGCGATGGTCATCGTGGCGAGCGTCTCCGGATCGCTGGACGAGTGCAGCTCTCCGCGGTCGGCCAGGGCCTGGAACGCCATGGCGTAGAAGCGGCGGAGCATGCGGTAGCGCTCGGCGTAGTACGCGTGCGCCGGATGGTCGGGAGAGGTGGCCTCCCCCGACACGACACAGTGCAACTCCATCAGGCCGGGCTGCAGCTCGTTGTCCACGATGACGGAGAGCATGCCCCGGAGGCTCTCGACGGGGTTGGCGGTGGGATCGAGGGCGCGTGCCGATTCGAGGTAGGCGGTGCCGCGTTCGTCGCGCAGCTCCAGCACGGCCGCGAGCAGCTCCTCCTTGCTGGAGAAGTGGTGCAGCAGGCCCGTGTAGCTGATGCCGGCGCGCTTGGCGATGTCTTTCATGGTCGCGCCGTAGAAACCGGTCTGGCCGAAGGCGTCCACGCAGGCTTCGACGACCCGGCGGCGGATCGCGGCCGTCTTGGCGTACGGCCCGCGGCTGGTGCTCTGGCTCACGGTCTCCTCCGGCGGCGTTAAATTCGTACTCCTATTCGGGTTTGATGGTATCGCGGCGGCGCGCCGGCCCTCGCCCGGCGCGCCAAAATAGTATCGCGATTCGAGTTTCGGTGTTACCGTGTGTCGACCCCGCAGTCTCGAGCAAGGACCGAACGATGACCCGACCCGGATTCCTCTGGGGCGCGGCGACCGCGCCACACCAGGTGGAAGGCAACAACGTCAACAGCGACTGGTGGGTTCTCGAGCAGCGCATGCCGGGCATGGAGCGCAGCGGCGACGCGTGCGACAGCTACCACCGCTACGCCGAGGACATGCGCCTGCTGGCCGAGGCCGGGCTCGACACCTACCGCTTCGGCATCGAGTGGGCCCGCGTCGAGCCGTCTCCGGGGCACTTCTCCCGGGCCGAGCTGGCCCATTACCGCAGGATGATCGACACCGCCTTCGACCTGGGGCTCACCCCGGTCATCACGCTGCACCACTTCACCAACCCGCGCTGGTTCGCCGAGGAGGGGGGCTGGATGGGAGAGCGGGCGATCGAGCGCTTCCAGGCCTACGTCCAGGCGGTGACCGGCATTCTCGACGGGGTCGAGTGGGTCTGCACGATCAACGAGCCGAACATGCTCGCCCTGATGGTGACCATGAGCAGGGCCGCGCAGTCCGGCGACGCCAGGTCGTGGATGAGCCCGACCGTGGAGGGCGCCGCGCGACCGGTGCTGCCGAACCCCGACCCGGAGGTCGGCCACCGCCTGGCCGAAGCGCACGACGCCGCCCGCGAGATCCTGAAGAAGCACACCGGCGCGGCCGTCGGCTGGACGGTGGCCTGCCAGGCCCTCACCCCGACGCCCGGCAACGAGGACAAGCTCCGCGAGCTGCGCTACATCCGCGAGGACCTCTACCTGGAGGCGGCCCGCGGCGACGACTTCATCGGCGTGCAGTCCTACTCCAGCCAGGCCGTGGACGAGCACGGCGTCGTCCCGCACCCGCAAGCCCCGGACAGCACCATGACCGGCAACGCCTACCGGCCCGACGCGATCGGCATCGCCGTCCGGCACGCCTGGGAGGCGACCGGGCACACCCCGATCCTCATCACCGAGAACGGCATCGCCACCCCCGACGACACCCGCCGCATCGCCTACACGGACGAGGCCCTGCGCCACCTGTTCGCCTGCATGGACGAAGGCATCGACGTACGCGGCTACATCCATTGGACCGCGGTCGACAACTACGAGTGGGGTCACTGGGGGCCCACGTTCGGCCTCATGGCCGTGGATCGCGAGACGTTCGAGCGCAAGCCCAAGCCGAGCCTGGCCTGGCTCGGCGAGGTCGCCCGCCGCGGCGGGCTCGCGTAGGCCCCGCGTCAGGTCGACGCGCGGTGGACGACGTGCGGGTCCAGCGAGGTCGGCGGCAGCCGCGGCCTGCGGCCCGACAGGCTGGCCACGACCGCGTCCGCCAGGGATCGGCCGACCTTCTCCAGGTCGAAGGCGATCGTGCTGAGCGGCGGTTCGGCCGCCTGGGCGAGCGGGATGTCGTCGGCGCCGATGACCGCCAGGTCGCCGGGCGCGGTGAGCCTGGCCCGGCGCATGCCCGTCAGGAGCGCGATCGCGACCTCGTCGTTGTAGGCGCACACCGCCGTCACCGACTCCCGCCGCCACCGTCGCGCGGCGCGGGCCATGGCGGCGGTGTCGAGCTTGGTATCGAGCGCCAGCGGGGGTTCCAGGCCGGCGTGTGCGCAGGCCTCGGCGACGCCGCGCATCCGGTCGTCGGCGATCCTGCGGAGCAACGGGTGCTCTGGCATGGCGTAGCCGAGGCGACGATGGCCCAGGTCGATGAGGTGCTCGGCCTGAAGGCGGCCCATGCGCCGCATGGTGGGATGGGCCTCGACCTCGGTGGTGAAGACGAGGTCCGCGCCCGCCCGGCGCAACGCCTGCGCGGTGTCGTCGTCGAGCGGGTCGAGGCTGGCGACCACCGAGGCGTCGATGGCGGCGCAGACGTCGGGCAGTGACCGGCCGGGCGCTCCGGCCAGGTGGGTGACCAGGGTCAGGCCGGCCTGGGCCAGGCTGGCGGCGAACTGCTCCACGAACCGGGTGATCCCGGGGCCGATCGACAGATGCGGGATGGACAGCAGCACGACGTCGCTGCGACCCGCGGCCAGCGAGCGGGCCGAGCCACGCGGACGGTAGCCGAGCTGCTCGACCGCCTCGAGGACCCGGCGCCTGGTCTCCTCCGGGATCGACTGCCCTGGCGTGTCGTTGAGCACGTAGCTCACGGTCGTGGCGGAGACGCCGGCCGCCCGGGCGACATCAGCGCTGGTGGCCCGCTTTGCTGGGGGTGTCATGTCACTTCATCGTATGACGTGCTGGAACACATATGTGACTCATGTCTCCGTTGCGCAGTTGTTACGGGCGGATGTCTTGCGATCTGGTCCGCGGTCAACGGTAGGTTACTGATGCGCTTAAGTAACGAGCTGCACTTTCTCTGGCCCTGACTTCTCTGGAAGGGGTGTTCATGGCCACTCCCCCCTCTCTCGAACCCCTCGACGCCGAGGCGTCCGACAACCTGCCGAGGGCACGGGCGAGCTACATCTTCTGGATGATGGCCGCCAACTTCGGCATCTCCATGGCGTTCGTCGTCCCGCTGTCGTTCTCACTGGCGGTGCGGATCGACGAGCTCGTCCCCGGACGCGAGGAGGTGCTCGGGTACGTCACGGGCACCGCGCAGACGATCTATCTCGTGCTCAGCCCGCTGCTCGGCGTGTGGAGCGACCGCACCCGCAGCCGCCTCGGCCGCCGCCGCCCCTTCATGCTGGCCGGCCTGGCCCTGGGCCTGGCGGCGCTGGCGGGCATCGCGGTCGCGCCCAACGTGCTGCTCGTGGGAGCCGGCTGGATCGTCGCGATGCTGGGCTGGGCGACGGCCGCGCAGGCGATCCTCAACGTGCAGGCCGACCGCATCCCCGAGGAACAGCGCGGCAAGATCGGCGGCTTCACCGGACTCACCGGCCAGATCGCCCCCATCATCGGCATCGGGATCACCTCCGCCGTGGCGGGCAGCACGTTCCTCGTCTTCGTCCTGCCCGGTCTCGTCGGCGCGGTGCTGCTGGTGGTCTTCCTCGTCGTGGGCAAGGAGGCCGACACGCGCGGCACCGTCCGCACCGCGCCCGTGTCGGTGCGGACGCTGGCCGCAAGCTACGTGTTCAATCCCCGGAAATATCCGGACTTCGGGTGGAACTGGCTGGGCCGCCTGATGTTCTTCCTGGGCCTGTACTTCAACACGACGTTCACCACGTTCTTCTACGCCCAGCGCCTCGACCTGCCGGTCAGGGAGGTCGCGGGCACGGTGGCCATCATCGGCGTGGCCGGCGTCGTCGCCGCGGCCCTCGGCGCGGTCGGCGGCGGCTACCTGTCGGACAAGCTGCGCAGGCGACGGCTGTTCGCCCTCATCGGCGCGCTCTTCTTCGTCGCCGGCGGGAGCGTCGAGGCCTTCGCCCACACCTTCGTGACGCTGATGATCGGCTCCGTGCTGATGCAGCTCGCGATCGCGTTCTTCAGCGCCGTCGACCAGGCGATCGTGCTCGCCGTGCTGCCCAGCCGGGAGGAGGCCGGCCGGTACATGGCGGTGGTGGCGTTCGCGCACAAGCTCCCGAGCGCGATCGCACCGCTCATCGCGCCGTTCGTCATCGGCATCGGCGCGGGCGGCGGCGACAAGAACTACACGCTCCTCTACCTCGCGGGAGCGGCGCTGGCGCTGATCGGCGGACTGCTGGTGTTCACCCGCGTGAAAGCGGTGCGCTGAGCATGGGCGCACCTTACGACCTTCGGATCGACGCCGGCGGCGACCAGTTCCCGGTCTCCGAGGAGCGGCCGTCGCTGTCCTGGAAGCTCCCGCCGACGTGGAGCGGGCAGGACGGCTACGACCTGCGGTTCCGCGTGGACGGCGAGGAGCGGGCGGTGGCCGACGTCGCCTCCGGCCGGCACCTGTTCGTCGAATGGCCGCTGCCGCCGCTGCGCAGCCGCCAGTCCGTGGCGTGGCGGGTCCGCGCCCGGCGCGGCGAGGAGGTCTCGGGCTGGTCGTCCTGGCACGCCTTCGAGTCGGGCCTGCTGGACCGGGACTGGTCGGCACGCTGGATCTCCCCGCGGGAGGACGGCGAAGACCCCCGTCCCGCTCACGTCCTCGCCGGCAGCGCGCACCTGCGCGACGACATCGCCCGGGCCCGGCTGTACGCCACCGCGCTCGGCGGCTACGAGGCGTTCGTCAACGGCACGCGGGTGGGGACGGCCGAGCTGGCGCCGGGCTGCACCTCGTACGGGGACACGCTCCACGCCCAGGCCGCCGACGTCACCGAGCTGCTGCGCGGCGGCGTCAACGACCTGGAGATCCTGCTCTCGGACGGCTGGTACCGGGGCAGCAACGGCACCTGGCGCAAGCGCGACTGCTGGGGCACGGCCACCGCGGCCAGGCTCCAGCTGCACGTCCGCTACGCCGACGGCACCGAGGCGGTCGTGGTCACCGATGCGGGCTGGACCTCGCGCCGCAGCCACATCGTCGCGGCCGACCTCATGAACGGCCAGACGACCGACTTCACCGCCCCGCCCGGCACGCCCCGGCCGGTCCTGGTGGACGCCGTCACGGCTCCGCCGATCAGCTACTCGCCGGCCCCGCCGGTGCGACGGGTCGAACAGCTCGCCCCGCGCTCGGTGACCCGGCACGACAACGGCGCGTACATCGTGGACTTCGGCCAGAACGCCTCCGGCTGGATCGCCCTCGCCGACCTCGGCCCGGCGGGCACCCGCACGGTGATCGACCACGGCGAGCACCTGGACCCCACCGGAGACCTGACCACGAGCCACCTGGACAGCCGGAGGCCGGGCGAGAGCCCGATCCCGTTCACGCAACGCGACGAGGTCGTCTCCTCCGGCAGGCCCGGCGAGGTGTTCGAGCCCCGGCACACCGTCCACGGCTTCCGCTACGCGCGCATATCGCGGGCCGTGGACCCGGCGAGCATCACCATGCGGGTCGTGCACACCGACCTGCGCCCGACGGCGACCTTCGCGTGCAGCGACGACGACCTCAACCGCCTGCACGAGGCCGCCCGCTGGAGCTTCCGCGGCAACGCCGTCGACCTCCCGACCGACTGCCCCACCCGCGAGCGCCTCGGCTGGACCGGCGACTACCAGATCTTCGCCCCGACCGCCGCCCGCCTGTACGACGTGGACGGCTTCAGCCGCAAGTGGCTGCGCTCGGTCCGCGACGACCAGCTCGCGGACGGCCGCGTGGTCAACTCCTCGCCGGACGCCAACCGGCTCAAGATCCACGACGACCCGATGGCGGACGCGATCACCGGCTCGGCCGGGTGGGGCGACGCCGTCGTCCTGGTCCCGTGGGTGCTGTACGAGACCTACGGCGACACCGCCGCCCTCGCCGAGAACTGGCCCGCGATGCGCCGCTGGGTCGAATGGGCGCTCACGACCGCCCGCCAGGCCCGGCACCCCTCCCGCGTCGAACGCTCGGCCGAGCCCCTGCCCCACGAGGAGTTCGTCTGGGACGGCTCCTTCCACTGGGGAGAGTGGCTGGAGCCGAGGCGACGCGCCTCGGACGGCACCCTCATCGACCCCGTGCTGGCCGACCCCATCGCCTGGTACGCGGCGGACAAGGGCGAGGTCGGCACCGCCTACCTGTACCGCTCGGCCGACACCACCGCCGCGGTGGCGGAGGTGCTGGGCCGAGCCGGCGACGCGGCCCGCTACCGCGAAACGGCGCGAAAGGTACGCGAGGCATGGCAGACCGAGTTCCTGGACGCGGCGGGCCGCACGAAGGCCGGCACCCAGGCGAGCTACGTACGTGCCCTGGCCTTCGGCCTCGTCCCGGAGGAGCTGCGGGAGAAGGCGGCCCGGCACCTCGTCGGCCTGATCGGCACCGCCGGCGGCCACCTCGGCACCGGCTTCCTCTCGACGGCCGACCTGCTGCCCGTCCTGGCCGACACGGGCCATCCCGACGTCGCCTACGCGGTGCTGTACCAGCGGTCGTCCCCCTCGTGGCTCGGCATGCTGGACCGGGGCGCGACGACCATCTGGGAGGACTGGGACGGCGTGTCCGAGGACGGCACCGCCACCGCGTCGCTCAACCACTACAGCAAGGGCGCGGTCATCCGTTTCCTGCACACCCACACCCTCGGGCTGCGCCAGGCCCCGGGCTCCGCCGGGTGGGAGTCCTTCGTCGTCGCGCCGGTGCTCAATGAGGCGATCACCTGGGCCACGGGCACGTACGACAGCCCGCAGGGTCTGATCACCGTCGGCTGGCGCGTCGAGGACGATCACCTGGCCATCTCGGTCGACGTGCCCGGCGGCGCCCAGGCGCAGGTCCGCTTCCCGGACGGCCACACGTTCCACACCGGCCCGGGCCGTTTCTCCCGGCGCCGGCCCCTTTCCCACTGAAGGAGATCATTCATGTCCACTGCCGATGTGTCGGGCAAATCCCTGGCCGAGCTCGTCTCCCTGCACGGGCGACGCGCGGTCGTGACCGGAGGTGGCCGAGGGCTCGGCAAGGCGATCGCGCTCCGCCTGGCCGAGGCGGGAGCCGACCTGCTGATCGGCGACATCGACGAGGAGCTGGCCGTGACCGCCGCCAAGCAGCTCGCCGAACGCCACGGGGTACGCGCGATCGGCGCCGCCATGGACGTCACGGACGCGGCGGCCGTGGCCGCGGCGGCCGACCGCGCGGTCGCCGAGCTCGGCGGCCTGGACGTGTGGGTGAACAACGCCGGGATCTTCCCGAGCGTCCCGCTGCTGGAGATGAGCGAGGAAACGTGGGACCAGGTGTTCGCCGTGAACGCGCGCGGCGTCTTCGTCGGCGCGCGCGAGGCGGCCCGCCGCATGTCGGCGGCGGGCCCAGGCGGCAGTAGGGATGGTCGCGGGGGCGGTGTCATCGTGAACATCGTCTCGACCGCCGGCTTCCGCGCGAGCGCGCCCGGCCTGGCCGCCTACGTCGGTTCGAAGCACGCCGCCCGCGGACTGACGCGCGAGCTGGCCCTGGAGCTGGCTCCGCTGGGCATCCGCGTGCTCGGGGTGGCACCGAGCTTCGTCCCCACGGAAGGCAACATGATGATGGCGGCGGCCGTGATGACCGACGGCGTCCCGCCGACCGACCTCATGCTCGACAGCCCGATCGGCCGGGTCGGCGTTCCTGATGACATCGCGCGCGTCGTCCTGTTCTGCGCCTCGGACCTGTCGGCCTTCATGACCGGCAGCACCTTGCTCGCGGACGGCGGCGACACCGCCTGAGCAGCGGCCGACCGGGTCACGGGAGAGCCGGCGGTCAAGCGGGGCCGGGCGGGAGCTGGACGGTCATGATCAGGCTGCAGGTCCCGGTGCCCGAGCCGCGATAGACATGCGGGACGTCGCCGTTGTACGTGGCGGTCTGCCCGGCCTCGACGGCGTGCTCGGCGCCGTCGATGATCAGGGTCATCCGGCCGGAGGTGACGCTGACGGTCTCCACGACTCCGGCCTGGTGGGAGTCGCTGGCGTATTCCTCGTCCGGTTCCAGCTCCCAGCGCCACACCTCGACCGGGGCCGGGCCCGAGGTCGTCAGCATGAGCCGGGCCTGGCTGCCCCGTTCGCCGGTCCACAGCGGCGCGACGGCGCCGGCGGTCACGACGCGGACGCGGCCTTCGGACGGCCCCTGCATGAGGGCGGACACCGAGATGCCGAGGGTGTCGGCCAGGCGCACCAGGGTGGCCAGGTTGGGGTTGCCCTGGGCTTTCTCCAGTGCCACCAGCGCGCCCTTGCTGACCTGCGCGCGCCGGCTGAGCTCGTCGAGGCTCAGGCCCGCGCGGTTGCGGGCCGCCCGGACGTTGTGCGCCACCGTCCGCAGGGCTGTGGCCGTCTCGGCCATCTGATCACCATCCTCACAGCTGGACCACTTCAATGCACCATGCGGTCGTTTGATTAACCCTATCCGGTCGATCTATTGTACGCTCTGGTCGTTGTACTGGTAGTGAAGGATGTGCTGTGATCGCTCTGCTGCTGGCCCTGGGCAGCTCGCTCGCTTATGGGTGCGCCGACTTCCTCGGTGGTCTCGGTGCCCGTAAGGCTCATGTGCTGCGTACCGTGATGATCGCCGCCCCGGCCAGTCTCGCGATCGAGCTGCTGCTGTGGCCGGTGCTCGGCGCCTCGTTCAGCGCCGGGGCGCTCGGCTGGGGTGCCGCCTCGGGGGTGGCCTCGGCCGCCGCGTTCGCCCTGCTCTACCGCACCCTGGCGATCGGTCCGATGAACGTGCTGTCGCCGGTGACCGCGCTGGTGTCCGCCGTGCTGCCCGTCAGCGCGGGCCTGCTGCAGGGCGAGCACCTGTCCGCCGCCGGGCTGGTGGGCCTGCCGCTCGCCCTCGTGGCGGTGGTGCTGGTCAGCGCCGGACACGGGACGGGTGCGGCGCGCCCGTCCCGTGCCGCGCTGCTGCTGGCCTTCGGCGCGGGCGCCGCGATCGCCCTTCAGCTGATCTTCCTGCATCAGGCGCCGTCCGACAGCGGGGTGGCGCCGCTGATCGTGGGCCGGGCCTTCTCCTCGGCCCTCACCCTGGCCGCGGCCGGGCTGATGCGCCGCAAGCTGGGCCCCGAGCGGCCCGCCTACGCGATGTCGGCCGCCGCGGGTGCGCTGGACTCCGTGGCGAACCTGCTGTTCCTGCTCGCCTCCCGCGGCGGGGACCTCGCCGTCGTCGCCGTGATCGTCGCTCTCTACCCGGCCGGCACGGTCCTGCTCGCCCGTGGCGTGCTCGCCGAACGCGTCGGTCGCGCCCAGCTCGTCGGCCTGGGCACCGCCGCCGTCGCCGTCAGCCTCCTCGCCCTGACCTGACCGAAGCCGCCCGGCGGCACGCGACGGCCTTCAGGAGGCGTCCGGCCCCGAGGAGCCCCGCGGGCCCTCCGTGCCCGCCGGTTCGCGGCCGGCGAGCGCCGTCCAGCGGGCCCGCAGCGCGTGGGCCGCGGCCTTCGGCCTGCGGTCGCGGGTGAACACACCCTTCCTGTTGCCGTCCACGCGGTGGATGCCGTGGGAGGTCTGGAAGTCGGCGAAGTTCCACACGTGCTCGCCGACGAACGCCTCGATCCGGTCGAACACGCGGTGGTTCATCGCGAGGTAGGCCTGCTGGTACTCCTCGGTCCACGGCGTGTCCCACACCGAGTGCAGGCCGGGCAGGGTGTCGGCGCCGTACTCGCTCATCATGATCGGTTTGCCGAACTTCTCCGCCCAGCCGCGCAGGTCGTGCTCCAGGTAGGTCTCCGCGGTGGCCAGGTCGCCGGTGGCGATGTACCAGCCGTAGTAGCGGTTGACGCACAGGACGTCGAACAGGTCGGCGATGCGGTCGTTCTCGTGCGTGGCGAAGATGACGGCGGCGTAGCAGACCGGACGGGTGGGGTCGAGCTCGCGGGTCAGCTCCACCAGCGGCTCGAAGTACTCGCGGGCGCCCTCTTCGGCGGAGGACGGCTCGTTGGCGACGCACCACATGACGACGCTGGGATGGTTCTTGTCGCGGGCGACCAGCTCGCGGATCGCCTGGGCGTGCGCCTCGCGGGTGGCCGCGCCGAAGGTCTCCGGCGAGAAGGTCGGCCGGGGCGGCACGCCGGAGAGCCCGCCCTGCACCGCCAGGTTGAGCCCCACGGCCGCGGTCTCGTCGATGACGACGATGCCGTGCCGGTCGGCGAACTCCATCACCTCCTCGGCGTAGGGGTAGTGCGAGGTGCGGAAGGAGTTGGCGCCGATCCAGTCCATGAGCTGGAAGTCGTGCACGAGGTAGGCGTCGTCATGGCCCTTGCCGCGCACCGGCGAGTCCTCGTGCTTGCCGAAGCCGGTGAAGTAGAACGGCTCGCCGTTGATGAGGAATTGCGTGCCCCGGACCTCGACGGTGCGCACTCCGAACGGCTCGGTGCAGGTGTCGACCACCCGGTCACCGTCGAGCAGCTCGACCACCAGGTCGTAGAGGTAGGCCGCGCCGGGCCGCCACAGCGTCACGTCGTCGATCCGGAGCACGCCGTTCTCGCCCTCGGCGGCGGCGACCTCCGCTCCCGAGGCGTCCACGGCACGGACCCGGACGTGCCCGGGGGCGCTGGTGCGGACGGAGTAGGCCACCGTCCCGGAGTCCCCCTCGACGCCGGTCACGATCGTGATGTCCTCGACGTGCACGTCGGGGACGCTGCGGAGCCACACCGAGCGGGCCAGCCCGGCGTAGTTGTAGAAGTCGTGCAGGTAGGTCTGCTGCCGCCGCCCGTCGCGCGTGACGGTGACCGTGCCGGGCGGGATGGTGCGGCCGGTCAGCTCGTTGTTCACGCCGATGGTGAGCCTGAACTCCGCGCCCGGCCTCACCCGCTCGGTGATGTCGGCCTCGAACGGGGTGTAGCCGCCCACATGCTCGGCGACCAGGACGTCGTCGACGTAGACCCTCCCTTCGTGCGTGGCGGCGTCCACGCGCAGGAACACCCGCTCGCCCGTCCAGCCGCGCGGCACGCGCACGGTCCGCTGATACCACACCCAGCCGACATGATCGCGGATCGCGGGGTCGGTGAACAGGTCGTTGTAGCTCGCCGGCACCGCGGCCTCGAGCGGGGTGTCGAGCGTCCCGCCCCACGGCCGCTCACCGGCGGCGGAATCGACCGCGAACCGCCACAGGCCGTCCAGATTGACCAGCTCACGGGTGGCGGTGGCACGTGGCCTCAACATCGCGATGCCTCCTTGGCGCGTCTTTGAACGGCCACCCTAGCATCGAAAACCGAATTGCAATACGAGTTTCAAGGGAAGGTCGCTCGATGACTACCCAAGCGGATAGTTTCTTGACCCGACGTGGTAGTAAGCTATCCGAGCGAATAGGAGCGACGACATGACGACAGCAGCAGCTCCCGAAGACCTGACCGCCCGGGCGCGCATCAGGGACGCGGCCATCCAGCACTTCGGCGAACTCGGCTACGAGCGGGCATCCCTGCGCGGCATCGCCGAGACGGCCGGGGTCTCGCCCGGTCTGGTGCGTCACCACTTCGGGACCAAACAGGGCCTGCGTGAGGCCTGCGACGAGCACCTGATCAGGATGATCCGCCAGACCAACGACCATGCCAGAGCCGGCTTCACCTCGGGTGCGCTCGACTCGGCGCTCGCCGCGCGCGCGATCCCCGAGTCCCAGCGCCGCTACATGATGCGGGCGCTGGCCGAGGGCTCGGCGGGCGCTCTGTTCGACGAGCTCGTACGGCTGACCGTGCCGTGGCTGCTCGAAGCCGACCGGAGCCGGCCGGATCCCCCCGCCGTCGACGTGCGGATCCGCGCGGCCATCGCCACGTCGATGGCGCTGTCCGTCGGGATCCTGCACGAGCACCTGTCACGGGCGATCGGCGCGGACGTGTCCAGTCCGCGCGGCGACCGCCTGCTCGCCAGGGGGCTCGTCGACCTCTATTCGCACCCTCTCCTCAGCCTCGAGGACGCGCGCCGGATCCAGGCCGCGCTCGACGAGGCCGAGCGCACATCCCCCGAAGGAGAATCACGATGACTGACGCCATCGCGGTGTCCGGTCTGGTCAAGACATTCGGTACGAGCCGGGCACTGAACGGCCTGGACCTCAGGGTCGGCACCGGCGAGGTGCACGGCTTCCTGGGGCCCAACGGCGCGGGCAAGACGACAACCATCCGCGTGCTGCTCGGCCTGCTGCGGGCCGACGCCGGGAAGGTGAGCCTGCTCGGCGGCGATCCCTGGCGAGACGCCGTACGCCTGCACACCCGGCTGGCCTACGTGCCCGGCGACGTGAGCCTGTGGCCGAACCTCACCGGGGGCGAGGCCATCGACCTGTTCGGCAACCTGCGCGGCGGGCTGGACAGAGCCCGTCGCACGGAGCTGGTCGAGCGCTTCCAGCTGGATCCGACCAAGCGCTGCCGCACGTATTCCAAGGGCAACAGGCAGAAGGTGGCACTCATCGCCGCCTTCGCCTCCGACGTCGAGCTGTTCGTCCTCGACGAGCCCACCTCCGGCCTGGACCCGCTGATGGAGGCGGCCTTCCAGCAGACCGTCCGCGAGGTGAGCGCTCGCGGGGCGACCGTCCTGCTGTCCAGCCACATCTTCTCCGAGGTCGAAGCCCTCTGCTCGGGAGTGAGCATCATCCGTGACGGCGTCACGGTCGAATCCGGCACGCTCGCCCAGCTCCGCCACCTGACCAGGACCTCGCTCGCCGTGGAGGCGACCGAGCCGATCACCGGGCTGGCCGCCCTGCCCGGTGTCCACGACGTGGTGGCCGACGGCACGCGTGCGCGGTTCGACGTGGACTCGGCGCAGTTCCCCGAGGTGCTGCGGCACCTGGCCGGCTTCGACGTGCGGGCGTTGACCAGCCATCCGCCGACGCTGGAGGAGCTCTTCATGCGCCACTACGGCGACGCGCCCGCGGTCGGAGCAGGTCGATGAGCGCCTGCACGGGCACGGGCCGGCTGGTCCGCCTGGCGCTGCGGCGCGACCGCGTCCAGCTGCCGATCTGGATCGCCGGCTCGGTGCTGCTGCTGGCGGCCGGTGCCGCGGCGGTGGCCGACGAGTTCCCCGACGAGGCCGGACGGCTCGCCGCGGTGAAGGGCGCCGGCACCAGCCCGGCCGTCCTCCTCATGCGCGGCACACCGGTCGGCACCGACCTGGGCGCGGTGGTGAACTTCCGCAACTTCGCGTCCATGCTGGTGCTGGCCGGGCTGATGAGCACCTTCGCGATCGTCCGGCACACCCGGCAGAACGAGGAGAACGGCAGAGGTGAGATGCTCGGCGCGGGCAGCGTCGGCAGGTACGCCGGTCTCACCGCCGCTCTGGTCGTGGTCGGAGCGGCCGACCTGCTGCTCGGCGCCGCGCTGACCGGCACCCTGCTGGGGGCCGGCCTGCCCGCCGACGGCGCGGTGGCCTTCGGCGCCGCGACGGCCGCCACCGGCCTGGCCTTCGCCGGCCTGGCCGCGGTCGCGGCCCAGCTGTTCCAGAGCGCGCGCGGGGCCAACGCCTTCGCCGCGACGGCCGTCGGCGTGGCCTACCTGGTACGCGGCGTCGGCGACGCGCTCGGCGAACGAGCACCGGACGGCATCCAGGTGACCAGCGCCTGGCCGTCCTGGCTGTCACCCATCGGCTGGGGCACGCAGGCGCGCCCGTTCGGCGAGGAGGTGTGGTGGGTCCTCGCCCTGCCGCTCGTGTTCCTCGTCGCCTGCATGGCCGTGGCCTTCGCCGTGGCCGACCGCCGTGACTTCGGCGCCGGCCTGATCCCCGACAGGCCCGGACCCGCTGCGGGCACTCGCCTGCTGGTGAGCCCGCTCGGGCTGGCCTGGCGGCTGAACCGCGGCACGACGCTCGGCTGGCTGATCGGCAGCGCGCTGTTCGGCCTGGGCATCGGCACGCTCGGCGACACCGTCAACGAGGCGATGACCGGCAACACGGGCGTCACCGAGCTCCTGGACCAGCTCGCCAACGCCGGCGGCGCGACCCTGGTGGACACGTTCTACGCCGCGATGATGAACGTCTACGGCGTGCTCGCGGCGGCTTTCGTCATCCAGGCGCTGTTGCGCCTGCGTTCGGAGGAGGCCGGCGGACCGGCCGAAGCGGTGCTGGCCACCTCGGTGGGCAAAGTCCGCTGGGTGTGCGCGCACCTGGCCTGCGCGGCGATCGGCGCGACCGCGCTGCTGGTGCTGGCGGGCGCCGGCATGGGAGTGGCCGATGCCGCCGTCGGCGGCGTCACCGGCGTGGGCCCGCTCGTCGGCGCCGGGCTGGCGCAGCTGCCCGCCGCGCTCACCCTGGCCGGCTTCGTCGTGCTCGTCTTCGGCCTGCTGCCCCGGCTGACCGTCATGCTCGCCTGGGCGGCGCTGGTCCTGAGCATCGCCTTCGGGCTGCTCGGGGAGATCTTCGGGCTGCCCGAGGCGGTGCGCGACCTGTCACCGTTCACCCACGTGCCCCCGATCCCGGCGGCCGCCGTGACGGCCGGGCCGCTCGTGGCGCTGGTCATCGCGGCCGCCGCGCTGACGGCGGCCGGGCTGGCACTGTTCCGGCGCAGGAGCCTGGCCTTGTAGTCCCATGATGGCCGGCCCGCCGCCCTGGTGGTCTCCGCCGGGCTGTCCCGGTGACCTGCGGGCCCGGCTCACCGGCGACACCGGTGGGCCGGGGACCGGGAGAGGGCTGAACGTCCCGGGCGCCTGAGCCCTACTCCGCCAGGCTTCCGCAGGTGAAGCCCTTCTTGCGGTCGGGGGGCCACATCTGGACCTCGGTCAGGATCGTGCTCTCGGAGAACTTGCGGAAGGTCAGCGCCTTGTCGCAGTCATAGATGGCGTACCCTCCCTCGCGCTCGCCGAGCACCATCATCCAGCGGCTGTCGTACAGGGGCTTGCCGCTGCTGTCCTGGAGTTTGGCCCACTGCGTCTGGAAGCCGACGGCGTCCAGCAGGGCGGTGGACTCCCCCTTCTCCAGCACCGCGATCGCACCGTAGATCATCTGGATCATGAGGAGGTAGCCGAGCCCGATCCCGGTGAGCGCCCCGACCAGCACCTTCAGCCCCGCCCGGCCCATCGGTTTGCGGCGCAGCAGGCGGAAAGGCACGAGGTAGGCCAGCACACCGATCCCGGCCGCGATGAGCACGTCACCGGCTTCGACGGTCACTTTCGCGGTGGGATCGGCGGCGTCCAGAGCGGTCATGAAGTACATCCAACCCAGATAGGACGCACCCGCCCATGCCGCTGCGAGCGCGGCGATGATCCACGGCTGCTCCCGGGTCCGCTGCACGGCCCGGCCCACCAAGCCGCGCGTGATCACGTTCAGCAGCCAGCCCAGGCTGATGAGGATCCCGACGACGATGGCGCCGAGGATCAGCAGGGGCAGCAGCGTGCCCAGCAGCCGGCCCAGCAGCACCGACTGGTCGATGCCCGCCTGCTCGGGGGTGATGCCGAAGATCGCGTACATGCCCTGGTAACCCATGTAGAGCAGCGCGTACAACGTCACGCCGAGCGGGACGACGACTGATCCCACCTTTTCGAGCAGGTCGAGCACGCCCACCCTGTCGTCGTCCTCCTGGCGCGACCCCACTTCCGCGGGCTCTGCTGCCACGGGAGCCGGTAAATCGGAAATCTCCTGACTGGGAGAGTTTTGTGTATAGGGCGGAAAAGTCATGGGCGGAAGCATAGGGCGATGGCCTCCTTGGTGCGATCTGGAGGCCCGCGCCGGAGCCCCGTGCCCGGTTCTCGGGTCAGGCCGGATCGGGCCGCGATCCGGACCCGGCCAGCCGGTCCAGCAGCTCGCGGAGCAGGCCGTGCTCGCCGGCCGTCAGCCCTGTCGGGTCTTCGTCGACGAGCGTGCGCAGCGTCAGCGCCGCGCCGGCCCGCGTCGCCGCGGCGGCCGCCCGGTCGGGAGCCGGTTGTCTCGCGGCCGGGTGGAGGACGGCGGCCAGCGCCGCTTCGCGGACGCGATCGGACAGCCCCATGTCGCGTTCGCCCTCGGGCTGGGTGATCAGCGACAGGGTGGTCCCGACGTTCGCAGCCAGGATCTGCTCGGCCGCGTCGTCCACGGGGACGCCCAGCAGGCCACGGCGGGCGGCCTCGGTCAGAAGCTCCCGCAACATGGCGTGCGCGGGCGCGGTGATGGCGCAGGGCCTGCCCGGCTCGACCTGCCCGTACAGCAGCGCGTAGAAGGTCGGATGATCCAGCCCGAAGCGGACGTGACGCTCCCAGCCCTGACGGATGTCGTCCACGGGGTCAGCGGAGCCGCTGGAGGCATGCGGCTGGACGTACTGGGTGAACCCGTGGTTGAGCACCGCGTCGATCAGGCCCTGCTTGCTGCCGAAGTGGTGGTAGAGCGTGGGTGCCTGAACGCCGGCGCGCTCGCACACGGCGCGGGTCGACAACGTGCGGCCGCCGGAGCCGTCCAGCAACTCGGCGGCGGCGAGCAGCAGCCGGTCGCGAGCGTTGCCGCTCCGTCCTCGAGTGGTCATATCGCTATAGTAGCTTCTGTAGCGCTACATTATGTCGTATAGCGAAATTAGCGACCCCTGAAGGAGAGCTCATGAACGTCACCGTTCCCGGTGCTGTGGCCCGCTACTTCGAGGCCGACGCGCGCCGCGATCCGGACGCCGTCGTCGCCCTGTTCACCGAGGACGCCGTGGTCACCGACGAAGGCCGGACGCGACGCGGGGCCGAGGAGATCCGGGCCTGGCGAGAAGGCGCCGCGTCGCAGTACCAGTACACGACCGAGCTGCTCGGCGCCGAGGTCGCCGACGAGGACACCGTGCTGGTCACCGGCCGCCTGGAGGGCAACTTCCCGGGCGGCACGGCGGTTCTGAAGTGGCGCTTCTCCCTCACCGACGACCGCATCCGCCGGCTGGAGATCGCGCCTTGACAGGAGGCGGCGGAGGCGTGTGCCAGGGCGCCGAGGCCGGGCCGCAGACGGGAGCCGCCGAGATGGAGCGCCGAGATGAGAGCCGCGCACCCACGCGCGGGCTGTCCGCCGTGGTCACCGGGCGCGTCGGCTCACTTGCCGAGGAAGCATCCCTGGGCTCTGCGGTCTTCTGGCTGAGGGAGAGGCGCCGCAGGAATAGCATGCCTGGTGGGGCCGTTGTGGCCGGTGTGCGCGCCTGGCGGGCACCGTGGCCAGTGATCGCGCGTTCGGTCGCCGCCACCACCACGGGAAACCCCGCTGACCATCCTTGATCCACTGCAGTGCCGGGAGTGTGCATGACCGACCGCCTCACCGCCGTCATGATCAGCCAGGCGGCCGAACGGTTGCGGCCGGTGATCCGCCGTACCTCGCTGGAGCCGAACGAGCGGCTGTCCGGCCTGCTCGGCGGCCAGGTGCTGCTCAAGCGCGAGGACGCGCAGGTCTGCCGCTCCTACAAGGTGCGCGGAGCGTTCAACCTGATCGCCTCGCTCACGGAGGAGGAACGGCGGCGCGGCGTGGTCTGCGCGAGCGCGGGCAACCACGGGCAGGGCGTCGCGTTCGCCTGCGCGCGTCTGGGGATCAGCGGTCGCGTGTACGTCCCGTCCACCACGCCACGGCAGAAGCGCGAGCGCATCGCGGCGCTCGGCGGCGACCGGGTGGAGGTCGTGGTCGGCGGCGGCACCTACGACGAGGCGAGCAACGCCGCGCACATCGACAGCGAGCACGCCGGCGCGATCTACGTGCATCCGTTCGACGACGTCCGGACGATGGCCGGGCAGGGCACGGTCGGCCTCGAGATCCTCGCCCAGGGCGGGGAGGCGCCGGGCACCGTGGTCGTCCCGGTCGGCGGAGGCGGCCTGATCAGCGGCATCGCCGTCTGGCTGCGCGAGCACTCCCCCGGCACCCGCATCGTGGGCGCCGAACCCGCCGGAGCGGCCAGCATGAGCGCCGCCCTCGACCACGGCGGGCCCCTCGCCCTGCCCGAGCTGGACACCTTCGTGGACGGCGCCGCCGTCGGAAGGGTGGGAGACGCCACCTTCCCCCTGGTCAAGGACCTGGTCGACGAGGTTGTCGCGGTCGACGAGGGCGCGGTCTGCACCGAGATGCTGGACCTCTACCAGACCGACGGCATCATCGCCGAACCCGCCGGCGCCCTCGCGGGCGCCGCCGCCCGCGAGCTCCTGCCGCACGCCCCCGGAGGGCCGGTCGTGTGCGTGGTGTCGGGCGGCAACAACGACGTCAGCCGATACAACGAAGTGCTTGAACGCTCTCTCGTGCACATCGGCCTGCGGCACTACTTCCTGGTGACCTTCCCGCAGCGCCCCGGCGCCCTGCGCCACTTCCTGGACGATGTCCTGGGCGAGGGCCAGGACATCATCGCCTTCGAGTACGTCAAGAAGAACAACCGCGAAACCGGCCCGGCACTCGTCGGCATCGAACTCGAACGGCCAGGCGACCTCGACAGCCTCCTGCTCCGGATGAAGGCCGGCCCGCTCACGGTCGAGCGCATCCCCCCGGGCTCGCCCCTGTTCACGTTCATTCTCTGACCTCCGTCGAGGGTGGCCGAGCCCGGCCCTGGGGCATCCGTCCGGCCGGTTCCTCTAGGGATATCCCTGAGCGGCTCCCGGTGTCCGCCCTTCCGCCTCCGCCCGTACGGTGACGGCACCATCACGTGGAGGGAGGCGCCAGATGACAGCGGCGTACGAGGAGAAGCTCGTCCCGGGCCTGCTGCGCACGTCATGGCGGGAGGGCGCCCTGACCCGGATCCGGGAGCTGGAGGTGCTGTCGGCCTGGGCGCACGGCCAGGGCGAGGACCCGAAGCGGCACGAGGGCATCATCCGGGCGACCGAGGAGCACATCCGGCGGGCCAGGGAGGCCGTCGCCTACGACCGCAACTCCTACCGGTCCTTCACCGGCGCGCTGTTCGAGGCGGCCAACAGCAACTGCGACGCGGCCGAGGCCAACCTGTTGCGCATGGCCCCGAACTACTTCCTGCTCGGGCAGCTCCCGAGCCTGACCGCCCACGTGACCCGGCACCTGCCGGAGGGCGACCCCCGGCTGCAGGGCTTGGACGAGCTGCGCACCGACCTCGCGATCAAAGGCGAGGGCGCCTGTACCGAGCAGGCCAGGACGCAGCTCGTCGCGCTGGTGCGGGCGGCGAGCTCGGAAGCGGGCCGGGAGTTGATGAGCGTACGCCGCTTCCGCAACGTGCTTCTCGTGGCCACCTTCGTCCTGTCCCTGATCGCCGTGGCCGTCGCGGTCGCGGGCATGCTCTTCAAGGACGTGCTGCCGTTGTGCTTCACGCCGCAACGGGGTGCGGGCGTGTGGCTGGTGTGCCCCACGGGCGAAATGTCGCTCGCCTCGACGCCGCTGCGGCAGGCCGTCGCGGCCACGACACAGCCGTTCGACCTGCTGGTCGTGGAGCTCCTGGGCTTGGTCGCCGCGGCTGTCACCGCCGGGGCGGGCATCCAGGGCATGCGGGCGCGGACCGGCGCGATCGGCCTTCCCGTCGCTCTGGCGCTGTTCAAGCTGCCGTTCGGAGCGCTGACCGCGTTCATCGGGCTGCTGCTCATGCGCGGGCAGTTCGTGCCGGGCCTGAGCGCGCTGGACACCTCGGCGCAGATCATCGCCTGGGCGGTGCTGCTCGGCGGCTCGCAGCAGGTGTTCACCCGGCTGGTGGACCAGCAGGCCAAGATCGTGGTCGGCCGGGTCCGCGGGGCGAGGCAGGTCCGCCAGAACGCGATCAGCGCGTCACCCGCCTGACCACTCCGGGAGCGATCATGGCACTTCCCCTCTTCGGGGTGTCGACGGGGAACCGGCCGTCCGGGCTGGTACCGCCGTACGTCGATCTGTCCGGCTGGACCGAACTGCGGGTTCACGGCGTCGGCGGCTCCACGCCACAGAACCTCCTGGGCGACCTGGCGCCGCAACAGGTCTGGGGGGATCGTCTCGCCGGTTTCTACCGGACGGCGGACACCGCGGGCCGCCACGTCGAAGGCTACTCATGGGGCGGGCTGACGTCCCGGAGCGGGGCACGCGTGCTGTGGCTGCTTCTCCTGCCGTTCACGCTGGCGAACCTGGCGGGGTGGATGTGGCCGTTCGCCGTACAGAGGACACCGCGAGGATTCCGGGCGTTCCGGCTCTTGGTCCGGATGGCGGCGCTGGCGCTCACCCTCAACGTGGTCCTCCTGGTCGGGGCGCTCGCCATGGACTACGCGGCCTATCAGTGCGCGGGGGACGTGAGATGTCTGGATCCGTGGTGGCCGGACCTCCTGCCGACGGCCGCGGTCACGTCCCATCCCGGACGCCGCCTCCTGGTGGGGGCTCTCGTGCCGCTGCTGGCCATCGCTCTGCTCGCGTGGCTGTCGCAGAGGTCCCAGAGCCGCTACGAGGCGGTCCCGCCACCGGGTACGCCGGATCCGCCCCCGCCGTGTGACCACAGCGCCGCGGGCCTGCCGGCCGGATTGCTGGACCCCGACTTCTGGAACACCGCCCCGTATGTGCGCGTGCTCGGCCGCATCCACGTCGCGGCCGCCCTGGCCCTGCTGGCGATCCTGCTCACCCACACCGTCCGTTCCGCGGTTCCGGCCTCGCCCTCCATGGCGGGGCTGCTGATCCTGGCCCTGGCAGGGGCGATCCTCACCGGCGCGGTCGTGGCGCTCGTACCCGAAAGGGCTGGGCCCGTTCTGCTCAAGCTCGGCTCGGTGCTCGAATACGGATCGTTGCTGGCTGTGACACTGGCCGGGGTGTTCGCATGGCTGACGCCCGGTGCTGCCGCCGCTCCCCCGCAGGAACTGCCCGGCCTGGGCGAGATCATGTCCTGGGTCTACGGCGGGACGGCCCTCACCCTGCTGCTCGTGCTCGCCTGCCTGGTCGCCGGCGCCGTATCCCGCTCCGTGTCCTCACAAGGGCCACGTCGGGCCTTCCGCTGGGGCGCGCCGTTCGTACTGCTCGTCCTCGCGATCGGCCTGACCAACGCCGTGATGATCGGCCTGATCATCAACGTGGCGGACGCCTTCGGCGAGATCCGGTACGCCTCCCGTACCGCCGCCGACGGCTCCGAGCCCGTCATCGTGATCTTCCCAGGGTTCAGAGATTTGGCAGTGCAGCTGAACCTGGTTCCTGTCGCGCTGGCAGTGCTCTTCGCCGGCTGGCAGGCGGCCCGGTGGCGGGCGGGGCGACGTGAGAGCGCCGCGATGGTTGCCGCGGAGTATCGCGAAATGGACATGCCTGTGCCCGTCACTGCGGACATCTGGTCGGTCTCCGCTGCCGACGGCCCGTCGCCGTCACCGCTCCCCGACGTGGCCACATGGTCCCGCCGGGTCGCCAGAGCCAGGCGTTTCGCGGGGCTCCCGCTCCAGGTCGATCTGTTACTCAGCGCCATCGTCCTGGTCGGCCTGCTGGTGCTGCTGCTGCCGGGCTGGGGCCTGCGGGCGGTCGATGCCAACGGCACCGCCGGCTGGGTGGTCGGCACGGCCACCGTGCTCGCTCCGCTGCTGCCCCTGGTGATCCTCATGCTCGTCCGCGCCTCCTGGAAGGACTCCAGCACCCGGCACAACGTGGGCGTCCTGTGGGACATCGGCACGTTCTGGCCGCGCGGTTACCATCCGCTGGCGCCGCCGTCGTACGCCGAGCGCGCCGTGCCCGAACTGCAGCGCCGCATGTGGTTCCTGCACGACCGCGGAGCGCGCATCCTCCTGGTGGGCCACAGCCAGGGGGCGGTCCTCGCCGCCGCGGCCCTCGCGCAGCGTGGCTCCGTCCGCCCGCCGGACCTGCGGGTCACCCTGGTCACGTGCGGCTCGCCCCTGCGCAAGCTGTACGGCTGGGGCTTCCCGGCCTACTTCACCGAAGAACTGGCAGCGGCCCTGAACAGCGCCGAACACGTCGCCTTGTGGCGGAATTACCACTACCCCACCGACTGGGCCGGCGGCCCCTGCGCGGCCGGGACCGACCCGGCCGTGGACCGCCCGCTGCCGGATCCTCCGACCTGCCGCTTCCTGTACGGCGACACCCCGCCGCAGATCGGCGGCCACAGCGGCTACTGGCGAAACCCCGCCATGTGGCAGGAGATCGACAGCCTGCTGTCTCCTCCTGCTGAGCGGCCCGGTACTGGCCCGCGTCCACCTCCCTCATCACTCCAGCCCTCACTTCAGTCACCGTCCCGCCCGGCCGAGGCCCTTTCCCCCGTCCGCGGGACGACGCCGGTCTCGCGAGGGGACGCGCTGGTGCGCCTGACCGATCTGGAAACCCGGACCGGCTGGCTCGAGCAGCGGTCAGGCCATGGTTCGGCGCAGGTCTATGTCGTGGTGCGCGCCCACCTCGAAGCCGCCCGCAGAGCGCTCGACCATCGTTCCGGCCGGGACCTGCGTGCGCATCCGGGCCAGGCCCAGCGCGTCGTGGAGCATCTCGACGAGGCGGAGACGACCCTCCTGCTCATCGCCCCCACGGACTACGTGCGCGGACAGATGCCGCAGGTTCTCACGTACGTGCGCCGCCTTCCGCTGGGCGATCCCCGCAGGCTGGCCGCCGAGCGGATCGACGCCGGGCTCGGCGAGCGTGATCTGACCGACGTAGACCGTACCGTCCTGATGGCGGCTGTGCGCGCCGCCACCTTGCGGGCGGGGCAGGGGCGGCTGCGGGCAGGCGACCTGTTCCGGCAGTTCGTGGTGGTGGCGGTGGTTCTGGCGTCGCTGCTCGCCGGGCTGGCGATCTTCTGCGCGGCATTCCCCGGCGCGCTGCCGCCGTGCTTTCCGGCCGGAGACGCGCTCGCCTGCCCCACCGGCGTCCGCCCACCGGGCGGCGGGGCGACGCCGTGGGACGTGCCGCTGGTCATGGCGCTCGGCGTGGTCGGCGCGGCCATCGGCGCCGCGGTCTCGCTGCGCCGCCTGTCCGCGCTGCCCGCCTCGCTCACGCTGCTGAAGCTGCCGCTGGGCGGGCTGCTCGCGCTGGTCGGCCTGCTGGCCCTGCGCGGTGGCCTCACCCTTGGCCTGGGCAGCCCGAGTGGTCCCGCCCAGATCCTGGCCTGGGCGGTGCTCTTCGGCTTCGCCCAGCAGATGATCACGTCTCCCATCGACAGGAACGCGCAGAAGGCGCTCACCGAGCCGGACGAGAGCGGCGCCATCGAGGTCAGCTCGGAGGCCCTGGACAGCGCCGTGTCCTCCGCACTCCACAGGGCGCTGCAGCCGCCTCGGCTGATCAACTATCGCGGCGTTCTGTCGGTATGGCTCGAAAGCCTCGGGGGCGCCGTCCTCCAGCCTGACGACGAGGGCCGCTTCCGGTTGCGGCCGGGCGGATCGTACGTGGTCCGCGCCCGGCTGGGCCCCGCCGCCGCGCCTCGGTCGCTGGAGGCGTCGGTCGTCATCGAGCAGGGGGACCCTGCTGAGCGTGCGACCTTCACGGTCGAGCTCGTCGGCATGGGGGTGAGCGGGCCGGCGCAGCGCCTCGACCTGGTCGGCGCCGACGCCACCGCCACAGCCGGCCTGCCTTTCGAGCCTCCCGCCGAAGCCGGGGAGCGGCTGCTGTGGGTGCGGCTGGCGCAGCAGGAGCGGCTGATCCAGAACGTCAGGGTCTCCTGGACGGTGTCACCGTGAACCGGGCGTTCCTGCGCATCGATGTCAAGGAGGGGAGAGGCCGCGACACCATCCGGCTCATCCCCAGTACGGGCGAAGCGCGGCAGTATGACATTCCGCGAAACGCTCTCATCCATGCGCGCAAGGAGCTGGAACCCTGCCTCAACGCGCTCAAGGAGTGCATCGGACGCGAGGTCGGGGTCTCACCTGACACGTCTGGAAAAGCGCTGGGACAGTTGTTCCACGACACGAGAAGGCTGATGGAGAACATCTTCCAGAGCCTCGACCGCGTCCTGGAGATCCGCAAGTTCTGCGCGGGTGCCCTGCTCGCCGCGGCCACTGGCATCGAGGTGCCGATCGTGGAGGTCACGGGGCCTACCGGTGAATTTCCCTTCGAGTTGCTTCCCCTGTTCGGGCCGGCTCCGGTTCCCGAGCGCATAGAGGACATCGAGACGTTCAGCCGCCGGTTCCTCAGCTTCGTCGCCGTAGTGCGACGCGCACCGGATGTGCCGGACGCCGCACCGGCGCAACCACTCACAGGGAAGCCGCTGCAGCTCGCCTTCACCTGGTATCAGCCGTTGGCCGCGGTGCAGGACGAACACGACTTCTTCGTCGGACTGGGCGAGCGCGAGCTTCAACTCAACGGTCCCTGGCCGGCCCCGGGCGTACCGAACGTGGAGGTGGTGAACAGGCTGGCGGAGGGCCTGGTCGATCCCCGGCTGCGGTATTCGGCGGCAAGGGCGGACACCGAAGTTCAGGTGCAACATTTCGCCTGCCACTGCGTCGCCGAGCAGGATCGGAACTTCCTTCTGCTGTCAGGCTGCGAGGACGATGAGCCTCGACCGGTCACCCTGGAGACCCTGCAGTCCGCGTACACGACAGCGTGGGAGCCGTACCGCGAACGTCTGTCCGCCGATTCGGTCCGACCACTGGTGTTCCTCAACGCCTGCCGAGCGGGGACGATAGATCCCCAGCGGCTGTCCTCGTGGCCGATGTGGTTCATCCAAAGACGTCATCGGACCGTGATCGGCCCCATGACCAACGTGCCCGACGTGACCGCCGCCCAGTTCGCCCGCCTGTTCTATGAGGAGCTGCTCGCGAACCAGAGCGCCGGCAAGGCTCTCGTCCTGGCCCGGCGCGAGCTCCTGTCCAAGTTCGCCAATCCCCTGGGCCTGCTGTACGTCCTGTACGGCCAGCCCGATGTCGTCATCCCCCCGCCACCGTGAAGGAGACGCTTATGCCCGACACCGACCTCTGGATCATTGGCATCTCGGAGGAGAGCACGGATCGATCTCTGGGCACATTCCTCTTCCGGCGGGCCAAAGTGTCCGCCACGACGCTGCGGAGCAACATCACCGGATTCGTGGACGCCCTGAGCGAGGCCATGGCCGACGTTCCGCAGGCGTTGTCCGGCTACACGATGGAAAGCGTTCAGGTCAGCGCAGAGATCAGCGCCAAGGGCAAGCTGAGCCTGCTGGGTTCCGGGGGTGAGGCCGGGGGCAAAGGCGGGATCATCTTCACGTTCACCCGGGCCAAGCCGCCGTCCGATGACGCGGACCGGCCGGAGCTCCCGGACGATCATCGATCGTGAACTTACCTGCCGGGGCGTTCGGTGGCCCTGCGGTGATGAGGTCTGGCCCGGCCTGCGGTGCCGAACCGTGGCGGCGGGGTCCTCCGCCGGCGGATTGATGACGGCTTTCGGCTTCGGATGTGACGCTTCGGGTAGGGGGTGCGCATGACGACACTCATGGATCGGGTGCGCGCGTACCTGCGCAGCCCCAAAGGCAGAGCGAACGTGGAAAAGGCAAAACGGATCGCCCGCGACCCGCGTAACCAGCAGAAGGCTCGGAGTTTTCTGGAGCGGTTCCGGGGGCGGCGTCACTGATCCGGGCGTGCGGCACACCGGCCACCCGGTGATCGAACCGGGGTTCGGCCGGACCGCCACGGTCGTCTGACGCCGGTCAGCGCCCGACGAGGTTCATGTGCGCCTCGCCGTACCGATCGCCGGCCACACCCACCTTGGCAGCCAGGGCGTCCAGTTTCGGGCATAACTTTGCGACATTTCCTTGCAGCTCAGCCCCAAGGCCGACACCTGCAAGTTCTGTCCCAATGTCCTGGTGTGCACCGCTACCGCCGTGACCCGCGATGCGCTGTCATGCCCGGCCGACAAGGGATCATGCCCGGGAGGCCGGTGGGCGGGTCCGCGGCGCCTCGGCTCAGTCGATGACGGCGGTGGCCTCGACCTCGACCAGCAGGTCGGGTTCTCCCAGCGCCGCGACGCCCAGCAGCGTGATCGGCTTGACCGGGTCGACCCCCAGCTTCGCCGCCGCGCGGGCGACTCCCTCGCCCAGCAGCGGCATCTTGTCGGGTGTCCAGTCGACGACGTAGACGGTCAGTTTGGCCACGTCGTCGAAGGATCCGCCCACTGCAGCCAGGGCGGTGCCGATGTTGAGGTACGCCTGCTCGACCTGGGCGGCCAGATCACCCTCGCCGACTCGTCCGCCCTCGGCGTCGCGGGCCACCTGGCCCGCCAGGAACACCAGCTTCGATCCGGTGGCGATCGACAGCTGGCGGTAGACGTCGGGTTTCGGCAACCCGTCGGGGTTGACCAGCGTCACGGTCATGTCCGCTCCTTGCGCATCGGCACAGCATGTTCGGTCCCAGCCGATAACATAGCAAAGCTATGTATTGTGGGGCCATGGTGAGGTTGAAGGACCCCGCGGTCCGCTCGCTGCTCATCGACCGGGCCGCGCAGATG
Organism: Nonomuraea sp. KM90; assembly: GCF_052246675.1. Taxonomy (NCBI): domain Bacteria; kingdom Bacillati; phylum Actinomycetota; class Actinomycetes; order Streptosporangiales; family Streptosporangiaceae; genus Nonomuraea; species Nonomuraea sp. KM90. The sequence continues at coordinate 26,500 of NZ_JBQQCB010000072.1, forward strand.
CTCGCCGCCCGGCAACCGGTCACGCTCCGCTCGCTGGTGGCCGGAACCGGCGTGTCGACCATGGCCGTCTACACCTATTTCGGCGGCATGGACGGCCTGTGGTCGGCGATGCGGCAGGAAGGCTTCACTCGCCTGGCGGCCAGGCTCGCCGCCGTGTCGATGTCCGCGGATCCGGTACGGGACCTGGCCGCCCTCGGCGCCGCCTACGTGTCCAACGCCATGGCCGGTCCCGATCTCTACCGGGTCATGCTCGACGCCGGGTTCGAGCTCGAAAACGCCGCGGCCGCGGACGACACGCTGCACTGCCTGGTCCGCACCGTCGAACGGGCCACGGCCGCCGGCCGCTTTCGCGACGACGTCGACCCGCTGGAGCTGGCCACGCAGAGCTGGACCATCGGACATGGCCTGGCATCACTGGTCGCCACCGGCCCCCTGCCCCGTCAGTCGCTGGCCCATGGCGTGCCGCTGCTGACCGCCCTGTTCACCGGTGCGGGCGACCACCCCGAACGATGCCGCCGGTCGGTCGAACGCGGCTGGCACCCCTGACCTCCGATCGCGCTCCGAGCTTCTACGAGCGGCTCGGGCTGAGCCGCACGTCAGGCCGGGTCATGGGATGGCTGCTGACCGCCGACAGCTCCGGTGCGGACGCGCCGGAGCTGTCCGAGGCGCTGGCCGTGGCCAAGAGCAGCATGAGCGTCGCGCTGCGGCAGCTGGAGCAGGCGGGCCTGGTGGAGCGGTTCCGGGTGCGGGGTGAGCGGCGCGACCGCTACCGGCTGGCCGAGGACGTCTTCGCCCGCGCCTTCCGCGCGAAGATGGCCGAGTTCGAGAGCTTCCGGGCACTGGCCGAGCAGGGGCTGCGGGCAGTGGGCGACGACCCGGCCCGCCGGCGGCGGCTGGAGCTCATGCGCGACATGTACGCGTTCATGATGGACCGGTTCCCCCGCCTGCTGGACGAGTGGGACGAACTCAAGGACAAGCGTTGAGACCGTTACTGATCACTGTGGGCAGTCGCGGCGATGTCCAGCCGTACCTTGCCCTGGCCCGCGGGCTGCTGGCGGCCGGGCACCAGCCGGTGCTGGCCGCGCCCCGGCGCTTCGCACCGCTCGCCGCCGCCCACGGGGTGGAGTTCGCGCCGCTGAACGACGAGATGCTCGCGCTCCAGGACTCCGTCCAAGGGCAGGGCGTGCGCGCCGCCATCACCCGCATCACCTGCCCGGACACAGCTCAGGCTTGAAGTGGAGCGGGGTGACCGAGAGGGTCAGGCGCCCTCGTGGCACCGCCCCGCCAGAGGCAGGTCCTTCTCCACCGTCGCCGGCCGGGTCTCGGCGGCTGCGGCAGCTCGGCCTGGCGGGCGGCACCAGGATGTCGAGCACGCGACGGGCGATGCTCATGACAGCGACTCCAAGATCTTGACGGCGCGGCTGTTCCCGTCCTCGCCTCGAACGGCGTGTCCCAGGCGCGCGGCGGCCCGTGCCATGGCCGCGTCACTCACGGCCGCGCGAATGGCGGCGGCCAGCCCTTCGGCGGTGAGACGCCGCTGGGGCTGCGGCGGCGGGGCGACACCGGCCGCGTGCACGCGGGCGGCCCAGAACGGCTGGTCGGCCACGAACGGGCAGACCACCTGCGGCCGCCCGGCGGCCAGTGCCGCGCCGGTGGTGCCGCTGCCGCCGTGGTGCACGATCGCGGCCATGCGCGGGAACAGCCAATCGTGCGGCGCCTGGTCGAGCTGGAAGACCTCGTCCGGCAGGTCGCGCACCCGCAGACCGCCCCACCCGGACGCCACCACCGCCCGCACCGCGGCCAGCCGCACGGCCTCGATCACGATCCGGCCGATCCGCTCGGGGTCGTTGCCCGCCATGCTGCCGAACCCGATGTACACCGGGGCCTGCCCCGCTTCCAGGAACGCGGCCAACTCCGGTGAGGGCGCCCAGCCGGGCGGGGCGGGCAGATACCAGAAGCCCGTGGTGTGCACCCAGGCCAGGTAATCCAGCGCCGCCGGAAGCACGTGCGCGCTGAAACCTTGCAGCACGGTGGCCGGGCTGCCGTCCGGGCGGCGCAGGAAGTCGTGCCTGCCGCGCCGCCGCGGCAGCTCCAGCCGATCGCGCAAGGTGTCGCCGAGGCCGTGGACGGAGCGAAGCAGCAGCTTGACCGCCAGGTAGGAGGCCCGGTTGACCACCTTGGGCAGCGCCACCGGCACCATCGGGTTGCGGAAGGCGCCGGTCGGCACCCACACCGGCTGCAGCACCGCGGGCACCGCCGGCACACCCAGCCGTTCGGCGAAGTGGTGCCCGGGGATGCTCGGCGTGTGCACCACGAGGTCCGCCCCGGCTTCGGCGACGGCGGCCATGTCGTCGAAGACCTGGGCCATGAGCGACTTGCTGCGCCGCATCACCTCCAGCGCGACCTTCTTGCCGCGCAGTCCCCGATAGTTGGTGTCGATCGCCTCGCGGATCCCGGGGTCGTCCATGAGCTTGTTCGTCCCGTCGTCCACCGGGGCGTAGGTGATCCCGTGCGGCTCGGCCAGGCCGGCCATCGCCGCCGGAGCGCCCAGCACCGCCTCGTGCCCGGCCCGTCGCAGCGCCAGCGCCAGCCCCGCGTACGGCTGCACGTCACCCCGCGTCCCGTGCGTGAGGATGAGCACCTTCATCGCGACCTCCGCTCGTTCCTGCCCCGGGCCGGCGGCGCCGGCTCAGCGGCGACCCTGCCGCGCATCGCCATCTGACCACACGCTCAGAATGCTAACCAAGTGGTCAGCATTGGGCAAGGACGGCGACCGCCGCGAGCGCGCTCCCGGCTCACCGCGCCGACATGACGGATGCGGCGGGATTTCCCGCTTCGGCAGGACAGAATCGGAGGCATGTCAGTCGAGGTGAGCCCGCGGGTCGTGGTGCGGCGGGAGCGGGCCGAGGTGGCGGCGTACATGTTCGATCCGGCTCACGACCTGGAGTGGACCGGTGGCATCACCGCCAGCCGCCCCGCTCGGCCTGGCCCGCTGCGGACGGGCGACCAGGTGGAGCGGACCGCCCGGTTTCTCGGGCGCGGTTTCACCTACGCCTACGTCGTCACCGCGCATGAGCCCGGCCGCATGGTGGAGCTGGCGGTGGAGCGGCCGTTTCCGATGACGATCCGCTACGAGCTGGCCGGCCATCCGGACGGCACTCTGGTCACCATCCGCGCCTCCGGCGAGCCCGGCTGGTTCTTCCGCTGGGCGACGCCTCTGCTCAGACGCCAGGTCCACCGGAGCATCAGCGCTGACCTGGACCGCCTGCGCGCCCGGCTGGAGGCCTGACCGGCTCTGCTTCGGCGAGCTCGGCCAGCAGCTCCTGCTTGCGCCCGGGCGGGAGGTTGCGCCAGTCGGTGTCGGTCAGGGCGCCTTCCATCGCCCACAGGGCGTTCAGCGACAGCCCGGGAACGGCCGCGTCCTGCAGGCGGCGATAGACCTCCACGGCGCCGGGCTCGGCGAGTTGCCCCGGCTCCCGGACACCTGCCAACGCCAGCCACTCCTCGCTCTTGGGCCCCAGATTGCGCAGATCGCGCAGCCTCATCGCGCACCACCCTCCAGCGGCAGGCCGAACCGGCGGTACAGGCCGAGGTCGGGGAAGCCGACGATCTCCGCCACACCGTGCGGGGTCAGGGACAGCACCATGATCCCGTAGCCGCGGCAGGTGCCGGTGCGGTCGGGCAGGTAGGCCGCCAGCGCCGGCTGGCCGTTGGCCGCGATCTCGACCAGGGTGATGAGGTCGAGCCGCCCGCCGGCCGGCCGCGTGGCGAAGAACTCCGTCACCGCCGTCCGGCCGGTGATCTCGACCTGCTCCGGCGGCATCCGGAGGATCACGTCTTCACGCAGCAGGGCGGCCAGCGCGTCGAGGTCGCGCCGCTGCCAGGACCGCACGAACCGGCGGAGCAGCTGTCTCTCGTAGTCGATCAGCGGACGCTCCGGCCGGGCGGCCTGCGAGCGAAGGGCGGCCCGGCCGCGTTGCAACGAGCTGTTGACGGCCGGGACGCTGAGCTCGAGCAGGGCGGCGACCTCGGCGGCGCTCCAGCACAGCACCTCGCGGAGAATGACCACGGCCCGCTGGGTCGGCGGCAGCAGCTGCAGCGCCGCGACGAACGCCAGCGCCACCTCCTCGCGCCGCTCGGCGACCAGGGCGGGGTCAATCTCGTCGAGCAGCGTGTCGGGGTAGGGCTGCAGGTGGGCGATCTCGGCGTGGACGGCCGGGAGGCGCTCCCGCCGCTCGACGGCCCGCAGACACGCCATGGTCGCGACCCTGTGGAGCCAGTGGTGCAGCGGCGCCCGGCCCTCGAAGCCGCCCAGGCCGCGCCAGGCCCGCAGCAGCGCTTCCTGCAGCGCGTCGTCGGCCTGGTCGATCGAGCCGAGCATGCGGTAGCAGTGCAGGTGCAGGGCTCGCCGATGCGGCCCGACCAGGGCGTCGAAGGCGGCGCGATCGCCACCTTGCGCGGCGGCCAGCAGACGCGCCTGCTCGATGTCGGTGTCCTCGGCCGTGCTCACGGCAGCGAGCCTAGCGACCGGGTACGACATCCAGCCGGAGATCGGGGAGGGGTCGTCGGCTGCCGCACCCTGGCCCGTTCCTGCCCCGAACCAGGGCGTCTACCTTTTGTGCATGATCCGTCAATGCGCAGGCTCTAGCTTCGTGCGCCATGTCCAGTCACCAGGTTGCAATAGATCACACTGATACACCCCCGCTCGCCGAGAGTCACGCCTCGCCGGAGCAGGACAGCGACGGCGGCGTTCTCGGGCTGATCGAGCGCATCGGCTCCGTCATCGTCCCCATCGGCGTGACGCTCTACGCGGTGCTCTACCTCGGCGTCGAGCAGATGTACGGGGTCTTCGGCATCAATCCGCAGCAGGTGGGCATCGATCAGTCCGTCCTTCTGGGCCGGCTCATGGGCACCCTGATCCTGATGCTGCTGATCCTCGTTCCCACCCTCGGGCTCGTCGTGGGGTTCTGCTGGGTGGCCGACAAGCTGACCGGTGGCGCGCTCGGCAGGCTGCTGGGAGCCGTCCGGCGGCGGCCGTGGCTGTCGGCCTCGATCGCCGCGTTGTGGTCCGGTGGGACCTACTGGGGGCTGTTCAACATCGTCGGCGACCTCGACCTCACCGTCATGGTCGTCATCGCCGTGGGGCTCGGCGTGCTGACGTTCCTGGTGCCGTTCCGGCTGCTGCGCCGCAAACCGGTCGGGCGCGCCGCCACGAAGGTCCTCGTCGGCGCCCTCACCGGTGTCGGCCTGGGCTTTCTGCTGATCTTCGCGATGGTACGGGGCGCGATCGAGGTCCAGGAGACCGGCCAGGCCAACGAGCTGCTCGGCTACGTCGGCTTCCAGGACCAGTGGACCGTCATCAAGAACGCCGAGAACGACAAGCCGCTCTACGACGGCCGCTGGATGATGCTGCTCGGCGAGAGCGAAGGCACGTACGTCTTCTACGACTGCGACAAGCTCGAGACCTTCCGCCGGCCCATAGAGACGACCAACCTGGGCGAGATCCAGCTCGAGCCGGAGCGGGAGAAGGGCTTCACCTGCGGCGGGCTCGCCAAGGACTGACGCGGCGACTTCCCTCGACCGTGGGATCGGGAGTGCGGGCGCCTCTCGGCGTCCTGCCTCCGGCCTTGTCCTTCCGCCCGGACATGTCACGACTTCTATCGATTTTCGGCGAAAGGGTATGGGCAAGTCGAAGATCTCGACTTATATTACGGCGCAGAGCAGCATTACCCCTCCCCGTTCCAGCGAATGAGACCCGGCATCCGTCGATGGATCGCAGCCGTCCCGGCGATGCCGCACCCCCGCCCACGCCGAACGCGGCACCCTCTCCGAGATGGGACAGGCCATGCGGAAATCACCCCTGTTATCCGTCTTAATGATCACCGCTCTCGCCTGCCTGGTCGTACCCGCTCAAGCGCACGCGGCGGTCCCGCCGCAGGAGCCGGGCATCACCCTGCGCACCTACGACGTCCAGGTCGAGCTGTCCAAGCTCTGCACGCTCAAGCCCGGTCAGACCCCCAACGTCGACAAGCTGATGCCCACGATCGACTGGACCTCCGACGCCGACTTCGGCCTGACCGACATGTTCGTCACCGAGGCCATCGGCAACATCGACATCCCGGCCCCGGGCACGTACGAGTTCCGGCTCACCAGCGACGACGGCTCGCGGCTGAGCATCGACGACACCGTCGTGATCACCAACGACGGGCGGCACGGGCCGATCGCCGTGGACGGCACGATCACCCTGACCACCGGCTACCACGCGCTGCGCGTCGACCACTTCGAGCACCTGTACGGCCAGCAGCTCAAGCTGGAGTGGAAGCCGCCCGGAGCCTCCGCGTTCACCCTCGTACCGACCTCGGCGCTGAGCACCGACGCGGACGTGGTCAGGGTCACCGCCCCCGGGCGCAAGGACTGCGAGAGCGGCGCCGACTCCCCCGGCGACGGGCTGCCCCTGGAGTCGGTACACCCTGACTTCACCCTCACCGACCTGCGCCCGGCCGGTTTCCAGCCGCAGGTGACCGCGATGGACTGGCTGCCCGACGGCCGGCTGGCGATCACCACGTGGGGCGGCTCGGAGACCAAGACCGGCGAGGTCCACCTGCTCGGCAACGTCACCGGCGAGACCTCACCCGCGCGGGTGACCACCAAGAAGATCGCCGAGGGGCTGCAGGAGCCCATGGGCATCAAGTACGTGGACGGCAAGCTCTACGTCTCGGAGAAGTCGCGGCTGGTGGAGCTGAACGACACCGACGGCGACGAGGTCGCCGACACCCTCAGGACCGTGGCGAGCTGGCCGTTCGGCGGCAACTTCCACGAGTTCGCGTTCGGGCTGCTCTACCGCGACGGCCACTTCTACCTCAACCTCTCCGTCGCCATCAACTACGGCGGCGCCACCACCGACCCGCAGCCGGCGCCGGACCGGGGCACGACCATCAAGGTCAGCAAGGCCACCGGCAAGGTCGAGTACATCGCCGGCGGCCTGCGCACGCCCAACGGGCTCGGCTGGGGCCCGGAGGGTGAGCTGTTCGTCACCGACAACCAGGGCGGCTGGCTCCCGGCCTCGAAGCTGGTGCACGTCAAGAAGGACCGGTTCTTCAACCACTACACCAACCCCGACGGCCCGTTCGACGGCAACCTGGTGAGCCCGCCCATGCTGTGGCTGCCGCACAACGAGATCGCCAACTCCCCCAGCACCCCGCTGCTCATGAAGCGGGGCAGGTTCGCGGGGCAGCTGCTGTTCGGCGACGTCACCTACGGCGGGATCCAGCGGGCCTACCTCGAGAAGGTCAACGGGGAGTACCAGGGCGCGGTCTTCCGCTTCACCCAGGGACTCGAGGCGGGGATCAACCGGATCAGCCTGGGGCCCGACGGCGCCGTCTACGCGGGCGGTCTGGGCGCCGGCGGGAACTGGGGCCAGCCGGGCAAGCTCACCTACGGCCTGCAGAAGCTGACCCCCGGCGGCGACAGGGCGTTCGACATCCTGAGGATGCGGGCGGTGGAGGGCGGCTTCGAGCTGGAGTACACGCAGCCGCTGTCGGCGGAGACCGCCGCCTCGCTGGCGGCCAGGTACCAGGCCACCCAGTGGCGGTACGTCGCGGCCGCCACCTACGGTGGCCCCAAGGTGGACGAGGAGCCGCTGTCGGTCACCTCCGCCAAGCTGACCGCCGGCGGGAAAAAGGTCACGCTCAAGATCCCGGGCCTGAAGCCGGGGCGCGTGGTGCACCTGCGGTCACCGCGTCCGTTCAGCTCGGCAGCGGGGCAGCCGCTGTGGAGCACCGAAGCCTGGTACACGCTCAACTCGATGGTCGGCGGCCCGGCGGCGGACACCACGTACGAGGCGGAGAGCGCGTCGCACAGCGGCGGCGCCAAGCTCAACACCGACCATCTGAGCTACTCGGGCAGCGGCTTCGTCGACGGTTACTGGACCGCGGGAGCGGCCACGCGGTTCGCCGTACGGGCGGCCGAGACCGGCACGTACCACGTGGGCCTGCGCTACTCCAACGGCCCGAACCCCGCGCCCGGCACCAAGTCGCTGAGCGTGTACGTCAACGGGACCAAGGTCAGGCAGGTGCCGTTGCCCACCACGGAGACGTGGGACCTGTGGGCCACCCGGGTCGAACCGCTCGCGCTGAAGGCAGGCGTCAACACCATCGCCTACACGTACGACAGCGGCGACGCGGGCAACGTCAATCTGGACTCCATCACCGTGGCCGCGCGGCCGGTGCTCGAGGCGGAGGACGCCCAGCTGCGCGGTGGCGCGAAGGTGGGCACGGACCATCAGGGCCACACCGGCAAGGGTTACGTCGACGGCTACACGACCGCGGGCGCGAGCACGACGTTCACCGTGCGGACGGACTCCCCCGGCCGGCACAACGTCGGGCTTCGCTACGCGGCCGGCACCGGCACGTCGGTGAGCGTGTACGTCAACGGGGCCAAGGTCCGGCAGGTGCGGCTGGCCGGCACCGGCGGCCCGGACGCCTGGGCCGTCCAGACCGAGCCGCTCGACCTGAAGCGGGGCTCGAACAGGATCGCCTACAGGTACGACTCCGGCGACGCGGGACAGCTCGGTCTCGACCACCTCACCGTGTCGAAGGCGCGGCGGATCACGCTGTTCGACGGATCCCATCTGGCGGCTTGGGAGAAACGGGCAGGCGGGACGGCGACCTGGCCGGTCGCCAACGGCTCCATGGAGTCCTACGGCGGCGACATCCGTACCCGGCAGACGTTCGGCGACTTCAAGCTCCACGTCGAGTGGTACGAGCCGGACTACCCGCCGGACGTGACCGGGCAGCAGCGCGGCAACAGCGGTGTCTTCCTCCAGGAACGCTACGAGGTGCAGGTCCTCGAGTCCTTCGGGGACACCACACCGGCCGCCAACGAGGCGGGCGCGATCTACTCCAAGCGCGCGCCCGACCGCAACATGGCCACCGCCGCGGGAACGTGGCAGACCTACGAGATCACCTTCCGCGCGGCCCGCTACACCAGCGCGGGGGTGAAGGTGGACGACGCGCGGGTGACGGTCGTCTGGAACGGTGTGGTGGTGCACGACGACGTGGCCATCGACGGCGGGACCGGCGACAACATCCCGGAGAGCGCGGCGTCGGGCGGGATCCGCCTCCAGGACCACGGCGATCCCGGCGAGAACCCTCGATTCCGCAACGTGTGGATCGAACCCGTCACCTGACACCGTCCGGCCCGGCCGGTCGCCCCGCCCCCGCGCGTGGGCGGCCGGCCGCGGCCGTTGCTCAAGGAGGACCATACGGGGGCAGGGGCGGCTCAGCTGAGACCGACGGTCTGCCGCTCGGGCTCGATGACGGCGACAATGCGGTCCTCTCCCCGGGAATAGGGCTGTCCGATGTACTTCATCGAGATCCGGTCGATGATCTCCCACGCCGCGTCGCCGTCGAGCCACTCGATGACCCGGCCGCGGACCATGACGGGCTGGAGCGGGTTGTCGGCGGGCGCCACGGAGAGCGCCACCCGCGGGTCGCGGCGCAGGTTGCGGGCCTTGCGCGACTGCGGGCCGGTGAGGAAGACGACGTGGTCGCCGTGGGTGCCGACCCAGAGCGGGACGGTGTGGGGCGAGCCGTCCGGCAGGACGGTGGCGAGGTGGGCCAGCGAGGTGCCGTCGAGGACGCGGCGTACGTCGGGGGTGAGCATGTTCTTCTCCTTGCGGTTGTCGGTGGGTCAGCGCTCGACCTGGTAGTGGAGGTGGGTGGCGCCCGGCGCCGGGACGGCTTCGAGCAGGCGGAGGCGTACGTGCCCGGGCAGTTCCTGGAAGAAGGGGCGGCCGCCGCCGAGCAGGATCGGCACCTGGTGGAGGATCACCTCGTCGACGAGCCCGGCTCTCAACGCCTCGGTCGCGACGCCGCCGCCCATGAGGCCGACGTCCCTGCCGCCGGCGGTCTCGCGGGCCGCCGCGACGGCGTCCTCGATGCCGGTGGTGACGAGGGTCTGCCGCTCGGTCATCTCCGGTGCCGCCCGGTGGCTCAAGACGAACAGGCGGGCTGCCGGGTGCGGGCTGCCGCCGCCGAAACGGTCGGAGTCCTCGTACGTGTTGCGCCCCGCCACGATCGCGCCCACGCGTCCGGCGAGGGCGTCGAAGACCCGGGCGCTGGGCTCGCTCAGCCGGAACCCGTCGAACACCTGGCTGGGCGTGTCGCCGTGGAAGTACCAGTCGAACAGCATCGACCCGTCCCCCAGCCCGCGCCCGGCGCCCGGATCGCGCCCGGTGATGTAACCGTCGACCGACACCGCGTGGGCGCTGATTACCTTGCTCATCTGCGCGATCCTTTCGGAGTTCCTTCAAGAGACTCCATGACCGTAGCACTCGGAGTTCCCTAAGGGAACCCCAATTTGGTAGAGTGCTCCCATGCAACGCACGAATTTCGGGCAGATGGCCTGCTCCATCGCGCGCACCCTCGACGTGATCGGGGAGCCGTGGTCTCCGCTCGTCCTGCGTGACGTGTGGGTGGGGATGAGCCGGTTCGAGCAGATCCAGGCCGACCTCGGGATCTCGCGCAAGGTGCTGACCGAGCGCCTCAATCACCTCGTCGACGAGGGCGTGCTCGAGCGCCGCCCCTACGACAAGCGGCCCCGCTACGAGTACGTCCTGACGCAGAAGGGCACCGAGCTGGTCGACCTGCTCATGGTCATGACCTCCTGGGGGGACAGGTGGCTGGCGGGCGAGGCCGGCCCGCCGGTCCTCTACCGCCATCACGCCTGCGGCGAGATCAGCAGCGTCGACCTGCGCTGCGCCCACTGCGGCGAGCCGATGCACGCCGGCGACATCGACCCCGTGGAAGGACCGGGCGCGGCCGTCTGACGAGACGCCTCCAGGTCTTCCGGCAGCCTCCACTCCACCCCGCCGAGCAGGGTGCGCGATTTCGCTGGCGCCGGGCGCACGGGCGACCGCTGGTCAGGAACGAGTCCTGAGGCGTTCACCCGCAGACAGCTCGACGAAGACCCTTCGGTCGCGCTCGTCGCGTCACGCCGCCGCCCGGCTGCGCGGGCGGCCCGCGCCCTTCCCCCACCCCCGCACCGACGCGCTGAGCCGGCAGCCCCGTACGGGGGCGGGCGTCACGGTCCTTCCCCCTGGTGGTCGTGGGGGCCGGAGGTCAGGTCGGCAACGGTCTGGGTCAGGTGCCGGGCCAGGACCTCGGCGGCGGTGTCGGCGTCGCGGGCCAGGGCCGTCTCCTCCAGGCGGCGATGTTCGGCGACGCCGTCGCGGCCGGGGGCCCGGTGGGCCGACCAGCGGCGGGCCAGCTCGCTGGCCGTCCACAGCCGGTCGAAGGTGTCCAGCAGCACCGGGTTGCCGCATCCCTCCAGCAGCGTCCGGTGGAAGACGCGGTGGGCTTCGGACCACGCGCTGCTCAGGTAGTCGCCCTCCTCCGGCACGTACACCGGGGTGCGGACCAGCCGGTGATGGGCCGCGCGCACCCGCGCCTCCCAGTCGACGTCGCCACGCTCGATCGCCAGGCGCAGCATGACCGGCTCGATCGTACGGCGGGCCTCGGCGATCTCCTGCCAGCGCCGATCGGAGAAATCCGGGACCGCGAAGCCGCGGTTGGGCAGCCGGACCGCGATGCCCTCGCCGACCAGCCGCACCAGGGCCTCCCGCACGACCGCCAGGCTGACCTGGTGCCGCTGGGCCAGCTCCTGCGGCTTGAGCGCTTCGCTCGGGACGTACTCGCCCCTCATGATCGCTTCCCGGAGCCGGGCGTGAACGCGCTCGGAGAGCATCTGCTTCGACGAAGTGTCGGCCGTCTGCGTCATGCCGCCCAGCATAGACGATTCGACAAATAATCGATTATTCGTGTTATGGTCGATTGTGTTCGGACGGCGCCCCTCGACGGCGCCGTCCGGCCGACCCCACCATCTCCGTAGAGGAACAATGCGATGAGCATCAACAACCCCTTCGCCCGGCTCCCCGAGGTGCCCTCCTTCACCGTCACCAGCACCACGCTGGCCGACGGCGCCCCCTGGCCCGCCGAGCAGATGTCCGGCGGTGTCCCGGGCGGCAAGGACGTCTCTCCGCAGCTGTCATGGAGCGGCGCCCCCGAGGGGACGAAGAGCTACGCCGTGACGGTGTACGACCCGGACGCGCCGACCGGCTCCGGGTTCTGGCACTGGGCCGTGGCCGGCATCCCCGCCACCGTCACCGAGCTGCCCGAGGGCGCGGGCGACGAGACCGGATCGGGCCTTCCCGAGGGCGCCTACCAGCTGCCCAACGACGCCCGTATGGCCCGCTTCATCGGGGCGGCCCCGCCGGCGGGGCACGGCCCGCACCGCTACTTCGTCGTGGTGCACGCCCTCGACGTCGAGACCATCGGCGTCCCGGCCGAGGCCACCCCTGCCTACCTCGGCTTCACCATCGCCGGCCACATCCTCGGCCGCGCGGTCCTGACCGCCACCGCCGAGACCCCCGCCTGACCGCCACCGCCGAGATCCCCCGCCTGACCGCCGAAGCCGGGAACGGCCGCAGGAGGCCGACATGCCCGGTTCGGTGCCGGGTCAGAGCATGAGCTGGTCGATGGTGATCGGCAGGGAGCGGAGGCGCCGGCCCGTCGCGTGGTGGACGGCGTTGGCGATGGCCGCCGCCACGCCGACGAGGCCGACCTCGCCGACGCCCTTGGTGCCGATCGGGGTGGCCCGGTCGGGCTCGCCGACGAAGATCACGTCCAGGTCCGGGACGTCGGCGTTGACGGGGATGAGGTAGTCGCCGAAGGTGGCGTTGGCGATGCGGCCGGTCTCCGGGTCGGTGGCGGTGTCCTCGAACATGGCCTGGCTGATGCCGCCGACCGTGCCGCCGATGATCTGGCTGGTGGCCGTCTTCCCGTTGAGGATCCGGCCGCCGTCGATGGCCGAGACCACCCGCGCCACCCGCAGCAGCCCGAGGTCGGGGTCGATCCGCACCTCGACGAACTTGGCCCCGAACGCGCCCGCCACCGCCATCCCGAGCTCCTCCGGCTGCGGCGGCGTGCTCCTGCCGTCGGCGCTCAGCTCCTCCAGGCCGTGCCGGGCCAGGATGTCGGTGTACGCCTCCCCCTGCTCGGGGGCGCCGGCGAGGTGGAGGCGCCCCTCGCTGACGGTGACCTCGCCGAGCCCGGCCCCGCGCAGCGGCGAGTCCGCCTCGTCGCGGACCAGGTCGAGGAACTCCCCGATGAGACGCCGGCAGGCCAGGTGCACGGCGTTGCCCAGCGCCCCGGTGAGCCCGGACCCGCCGGCCTGCGGCGCGTACGGCATGTCGGAGTCGCCCAGGTCGAACCGCACCCGCGCGACGTCCAGTCCGAGGGATTCGGCCGCCAGCTGGGTCATGACCGTGTACGTGCCGGTGCCGATGTCGGTGGCCGCGCTGCGCACGAACGCCGACCCGTCCCGGTGCAGCGAGGCGCGAGCCTGGCACGGCACCTGGTAGGCGGGATAGGAGACCGCCGCCAGGCCGTACCCGACCAGCCAGCGGCCCTCGCGCATCGAGCCGATCTCCGGGTTGCGGCGTGACCAGCCGAACCACTCGGCGCCCACCTGGTAGCACTCGCGCAGCGCGTTGCTCGACCAGGGCAGGCCGGACAGCGGGTCCACCTCGGCGAGGTTGCGCAGCCGCAGCTCCAGCGGGTCCATGCCGAGATCGTGGGCGAGCTCGTCGAGGGCCGATTCCAGGGCGAAGTTGCCCTGGCCTTCGGCGGGCGCCCGCATGGAGCCCGGGCAGGGGATGTTGAGCCGTACCTGCCGGTCCCGGGTGCGCACGTTGGGGCAGGCGTAGGAGGTGGCGGCGCAGAGCGAGACCGGCTCGTAGTCGTCGTCCTCCATCGCCACCGACGAGACGCCGTCGGCGTCGATCGCGACCAGGTCACCGTCCCGGGTGGCGCCGATCGTGATGTGCATGACGCTGTACGGGCGGTGGCCCACCGAGGTGAACATCTCCGGCCGGGTCAGCACGAGCTTCACCGGCCGGCCGGCCTCGCGGGCGGCCAGCACGGTCAGGATGACGTGCGGCCACATGCGCAGCCCGGCGCCGAACCCGCCGCCCACGTACGGCGCGAGCACCCGGACCCCGCTCTCGGGGATCTTGAAGATCCGCGCCAGCGACGTGCGCACGTTGTGCGGCCACTGGGTGGAGTCGTGCACGGTGAGCGAGTCGCCCTGCCACAGGGCGATCGTGGACATCAGGCCGAGCGGGTTGTTGGTGTTGTCCGGCGTGCTGTAGGTGCCCTCCAACACGACGTCGGCGGTGGCGAACCCGGCGGCCACGTCGCCGCGCTCGGTGTCCAGGCCCCACGGGTCGGTGACGATCTCCGCCCGGGGATCGTCGAGGTCGAGCAGGGCCTTGGCGGTCTCGTACTCGACCCGGACCAGCGTGGCGGCGTGCCTGGCCTGCTCGGCGCTGTCGGCCACGACGATGGCGACGTGCTGGCCGTGGTGCAGGACGCGGTCGTCCTGGAGCGGGGCGGGCGGGGACGGCCCCAGCAGGGTCATCGGCCCCCGCTCCAGCTGCGGCGCGGTGCGGTGGGTGATGACGGTCAGCACGCCCGGCGCGGCCTCGGCCGCCGAGGTGTCGATGGCGCGGATCCGCCCGGCGGCGACGGTCGCGCGGACCAGGGCCGCGTGCGCCATGCCGGGGTAGGCGAAGTCGTTGGGGTAGTGCGCGCTGCCCGTCACCTTCAGCGGGGCGTCCACGCGGTCCAGGCCCGCGCCGATGATCGCGGTCATGCTTCCACCCCTGCGGTGGTCTCCAGCGTGCGGACGAGGGTGCGCCTGGCCAGGTCGACCTTGAACGCCGTGCCGGGCAGCGTCCTGGCTCCCTCCAGCGCGGCGTCGGCGGCGGCGTGGAAGGTGTCGCGGTTCGCCGGCGCCCCGAGCAGGACGTCCTCGGCGGCCCAGGCCCGCCACGGGACCGTGCCGACCCCGCCCAGCGCCACCCGGGCGTACCGGATGGTGCCCTCCTCCACCACCAGGGCGGTCCCGGCCGAGGTCAGCGCGAACTCGTAGGAGACCCGGTCGCGGACCTTCAGGTAGTGCGAGCGCGCTCCCTCCGGCAGCAGCGGCACCTCGATCGCGGTGATCAGCTCGCCGTGCCGCAGCACGTTCTCGACGTGCGGGGTGTCGCCCGGCGGGAGATGGAACTCGGTGAGCGGGATGCCGCGCGGCCCGTCCATGCCCTGCACGTGGACGACGGTGTCCAGGGCGACCAGCGGGATCGCGACGTCGGAGGCGTGCAGCGCGATGCAGTGCTCGCTGGTGCCCAGGATCGCGTGCATCCGGGCGAACCCGGTCATGGCAGCGCATCCCGATCCCGGATTCCGCTTGTTGCACGCCTCGACGGTCGGGTCGCGGAAGTAGCGGCACCGGGCCCGCTGCAGCAGGTTGCCGCCGATGGTGGCCAGGTTGCGCAGCTGGGTGGAGGCGCCGAGCAGCAGGGCCTCCCGGACGAACGGCAGGCGCTCGGCCACGACCGGATCGGCGGCCAGCTCCTCCATGGTGGTGGTCGCGCCGACGCGGACGGCCGTGCCGGTGTGCGTGATGCCGCCCAGCGGCAGCCGGGTGATGTCGACGAGCCGGGCGGGGCCCAGCACGCCGTCCTTCATCAGGTCCAGCTGCGTGGTGCCGCCCGCCAGGTAGGAGGTGTCCGGGTCGGCGCTCACCAGGGTCACGGCCTGGCCGGCGTCGGCGGCGCGCACGTACTCGAACGGACGCATCCCTCAGCCCCCCGCCGCCACGTCGCGGATCGCCTTGCGGATGTTCGGATAGGCCCCGCAGCGGCACAGGTTGCCGCTCATGAACTCGCAGATCTCCTCCTCCGAGCCCGCCCGGCCCTCGGCCAGCAGCGACACGGCCGACATGATCTGCCCCGGGGTGCAGTAGCCGCACTGGAACGCGTCGTGCCGCGCGAACGCGGCCTGGACGGGGTGCGGTGTCCCCGACTCCGACAGGGACTCCACGGTGGTGGACCTCGCGGTCCTCGCACTGCGCGGCGAGCGTCAGGCACGACACCACCCGCCTGCCGTCCAGCAACACCGTGCACGCGCCGCAGGCGCCCTGGTCGCAGCCCTTCTTCGCACCTGTCAGGCCGAGGTGGTCGCGCAGGGCGTCCAGCAGGGTGACCCGGGCGTCCAGCCTCAGCCCGTGCGGGACGCCGTTGACGCGGAGGGTGATCTCCACCTGCGGGACTTCGGACGTCGTCTCTTCGTGCGGGTGTGCTGTGCTCGCGGCTGTCTTCATAGCGCCTCGATTCCGAGTTCTCGATCGAACGCCGCTGAGTTCGCACATTACCTATCAAAAGAGACAAAAGTCGCAATCAGCCATAAAAGTCTGCACTAAGGGCGGGAAAGCCCTGCCCTCATGAGGCCAGGCGATGATCGATCGTGGCGATGACGGTCAGCACGACCACGACGGCGGCCATGGCGGCCCAGCCCGCGAACGACGCCGCCACCCCCAGCGGCACCGCACACACAGCTCCGACGACGCGATCGGCGATCCGGCCGCTCTTCAGCATGGCGCGGTAGACGGCGTGTCCGGCCAGGAAGATCGCGGTGCCCCAGCCCAGCCACCATGGGTTCACCCGCCCGCCGAAGTGGTGGATGGCGTCGGTGATGCCCGCCGCGACGAGGATGACCCCGATGATCATCACGAGGTGGGCGCCGGTGAAGGCGTAGTAGGCCAGCGTCTGCCGGCGATGCTCGGTGGCCTTCTCGAACGCCGCCTCGGCCCGGACCTCGTCCCCGTCGAAGTACACCCACCACAATCCGGCCGCCGCCGCGATGCCCAGGATGACCCCGAGCGCCAGGGGCCAGTCCACCGCGTGCCCCTGCGGGCTCTCCGCGCCGATGCCGATGGCCACCACGGACTCGCCCAGCACCACGAGCAGCAGCAGCGCGTGGCGCTCCACGAAGTGGTGGGGCTCGATGACGAACCCCCGGATACGGCCCAGGAACGGCGACAGGTAGAGCACCGGCACGGCGGCGGCCCAGCACACCCAGCCCCACACCTCGGGCAGGTGCGGCGCGACGAGCACCAGCACGCCGGCCGCCGCGTTGAACGGCATGTTCCGCAGGATCGCCCGCCGGGCCGTCGGGGCGCCGGCGGTCAGGTAGACCCCGCAGTGGATGGCCACCACGGCCAGGTAGGCGACGGGAAACGCCCAGCCCTCGGGTTCGAAGGCGTACGGCACGTCGAGGCCCATGACGAAGAAGGCCATCATCGCGAGAGTCAGCAGGATCCGCACCCCCACCGCGTCGGGCCGTACGGCGTTGGTGAGCCAGCCGAACGCGCTGAACATCCACCACACCACGACCATCGGCAGCAGGCCCTTGAACAGCCCCTCCCAGCCCGGATGCCGCTCCACAGCGTGCGTCACCTGGGTGACCACGAAGACGAAGACGAGGTCGAAGAAGAGCTCGGTCGGCGTCACCCGGCCGCCGCCACTCGTAGAGGTCCCCAGCCGGAACCGGGCCGCGGGCGAACTCATCCGCTCATGCCTCCCACGTCGACAGGGTCATGATGACCTGGTTCCGAAAGGGTAGCCGTCCGGGATCGCGCGGCGGAAACGAGCTCCTGGCGGTGCGAAGCGGCACCACGGTGTCTCCTACGGAAGCTGCCAGAGGGCCCGGAAGACCCCGTCCGGGTCGTGGCGGTGCCACAGGTGCCTGACCCGGTCGCCGGTCGCGCCCGGGTAGATCCGCTCGAAGGCGTCCTTGTCCGGCCGGCTCTCGAAGCCGACATAAGCACCGTCGACCCGTCCGGCCAGCGGGCGCCAGGCCGCGTCCAGTGCCGCGCCGCGACCCGGCGGGAACACCGAGGCGACCACCAGCGTGCCGTGCCGCCGGTGCGCGTACGCGGTCGCGTCCGCCGGCACGTCGTTGACCGCCCCGCCCACGGACCGCAGCTGGACCAGCGCCCGGCGCGGCCCGCTCGCCACGGCCACGATCGCCGCCGCGTCCTCGTCGGTCATGGCCGTCAGCAGCCCGTTGGTGGTCATGCTCGGCTGCTGGCCGACGTTGGCGTGCAGGTGCGCCATGGAGACCAGGGCGGAGTACGGGGCGATCTGGGCCTGCTGGTCCAGCGTGGCGCCGATCCGGAGCAGCGGCTCGACCGCCGCCCGCAGCCGCTGCTCGCCGCCGCCAGCGACCACGGCGGTGATGGAGGCGACCAGGGACCGGCTGTGCGGCAGCAGGGTGACGGCGGTGGACAGCTCGCGCGGGGCGGAGGCCAGGTGGTCGGCCCATCGCCGCAGCGCGCGGCCGTCCCGGTCGACCTGCACGGCGATCTGCGCGTATCCGATGTCGCGCAGTTCGATCGCCTCGATCTCGAAGGCGACCACGATGCCGGCCCCCGCGCCGGCACCGCGCACCGCCCACAGCAGATCCGGCTCGTGCTCGGCGTCGGCGCGCACGGCGGTCCCGTCGGCCAGCACGACCTCGGCCGCCC
This sequence comes from Nonomuraea sp. KM90, assembly GCF_052246675.1. Taxonomy (NCBI): domain Bacteria; kingdom Bacillati; phylum Actinomycetota; class Actinomycetes; order Streptosporangiales; family Streptosporangiaceae; genus Nonomuraea; species Nonomuraea sp. KM90. The sequence goes on from NZ_JBQQCB010000072.1 coordinate 44,926, forward strand.
GGATGCGGTCGATGGTCAGGCCGTAGTGACGGACCAGCCAACCGATGCCGCCGCCGGTCGCCAGCCCACCGGCGCCCACGTTGCCGTGGTCGCCGGAGCTGATCGCCAGACCGTACGGTGACAGCGCCTGAGCGACCTGCGCCCACCGCGCTCCCGCCTCCACCCGGACGAGCCGCGCCGCCCGGTCGATCACCTGGACCCGGTTCATCGAGGACAGGTCGATGACCACGCCGCCGTCGTTGGAGGAGCGCCCTGACAGGCCGTGACCCCCGCTCCGTACCGATAAGGGCAGGCCCCGCTCGCGGGCGAACCGCAGCGCGGCGGCCACCTCCGCCGTGCTTCCGGGAAGCAGCACGGCGGCGGGGCCGGCCACGGTCGTGTACGTGGAGCGCAGCAGCCGGTACCGCTGGTCCCCGGGAACGACGATCTTGCCCTGCAGCTCGGGCGGCACCGGGGAGAGCTTGGGTGTCATCGCTGCCCCCGCGTCCTGGCGACCTGCTCGCGGACGGCCGGGACGACCTCGGCGGCGAACACGTCGAGCTGGACCCGGTGCTCGGCCACCGGCCAGAAGACGAACGTGTCGAAGCCCAGCTCGACCGCCCATTCGGTGAGCGTGTCCGCCCACCGGCGCGCGTCGCCGGCCAGGCCGGGCCCGCCGCGGACGTCGCCGATCACGCCGATCACGTTGTAGATCCTTCGTATCTCCGCCGGGTCGCGGCCCGCCGCGCGAGCCGTCTCGTCGATGGTCTTCTGCTTGCCGGGCACCTCGGCCGGCGGGACGTAGATGTTGAGGGGTGAGACCCAGCCGTCGGCGGCGCGGCCGGTCACGGCGAGCATCTTGGGGCCCTGAGCGCCGAGCCACAGGGGGATGGGAGCGGGCGGCACGGGACCTGCCGCGTACCCCTCGATCGTGTGCTGGTCGCTGCGCAACCGCACCCCGCCGCCGCTCAACGCGGCCCGCATGACGTGCAAGGACTCCTCGGTGTAGGCGACCATCTCACCGCCGCCGCGCCGCCCGCCGCCCATGCCCGCGATGGCGTCGGCGAACGCCCCGCCACCGACTCCGAGGACGGTCCGGCCCCCGGCCAGCACGCCGAGCGAGGCCGCGGCCTTGGCCAGCATCGCCGGCGGGCGCAACTGCAGGTCCGCGACATCGGTGAGGAACGAGACGCGCCTCGTCCGCGTGGCCAGATGGGTGATGAGGGTCCAGGCGTCCAGGTGCCCGGGTTGGTAGGCGTGGTCCTGGATGGCCAGGTAGTCCAGTCCGCCGTCCTCGGCGACCGTGGCCAGCAGCCTGGTCTCGTCAAGCCGGTTCATGTCGGGGTCGAGGCTCAGCCCGAAGGACAGGGCGTGTCCGTAATCAGTCATGACTTCATGCTCCGGATGCCGGCGCCATTAGGCAAAGGCGAGGTTAGTGACTTATCTTTGATAAGTGGCTAACGAAACACTCCAGGGTGCCCGCCCGGCCATTCACGAGCCGAACTGCCGGAGCTTCCAGGACATCGTCGAGCTCGTCGGCCGCCGGTGGACCAGCGCGATCCTGCTCGCCGGCCGGCGCGGTGCCCGCCGGTTCGGCGAATACCGGGGGTCGGTGCCGGGGATCTCCGATCGGCTGCTCGCCCAGCGCCTGAAGGAGCTCGAAGCCGAGGGCCTGATCACCCGCACCGTGATCCCCTCCACCCCGGTGCAGATCCGCTACGCCCTCTCCCCCGACGGCGAGGAGCTGATGCGGATCCTGCAGCCGCTGGTGGACTGGGGCTACCGGCGCGGCGGGCCCCATGAGGACCGGTCCGCCGGCACCGTATGACCCGCGTGCGGCTCGGCCGCGTACGCGTTGTGGGAGCTCGTCCTGCCCCTGCTGGACCCCCCTCGGCGGATCACGTGCGCCGGGATGCCGATCGTCCACCGGGCCGGTCCCGCCCGCGGAGCCGCCGCCCGGCTGCCTGCCGGAGCCCGCGCCGGCGGCGTCCCGGATCCTGGTTCGTCCGGAGCCCGGGAGTCGCGGGGCGGGGAGGCTAGCGTTCGCTTCCCAGCAGGCGCACCGCCTCCAGCGCCAGGGCCAGGTCCACGATGTCGCGCGGCCGGGTGAGCGAGCGGCCGGTGAGCTGCTCGATCCTGCGTACCCGGTTGATGATCGTGTTGCGGTGGCAGAACAGCCGCCCGGCGGCCCTGGCGGCGGAGCCGTCGCAGGCGAGCCACGTCTCCAGCGTGGTCAGCAGGGTGTCCCGGTCGGCGGGGTCGAGGGCGAGCAGCCGCCCGAGCGCGCCGTCCACGAGGTGGCCGGTGACGTCGGCCTGGCTGATCATCAGCACGGCCGGGACCCGCTCGTCCAGGCGGGCGATCTCGGGTCCCCCGTCGACGCACGTCCGCATGGCCAGGGAGGCCAGGTCGTGCGCGCTCCGTACCTGGTCCAGGCCCTCCACGACCGGGCTCACGCCCGCCACGCCGCTGACGATGAGGCTCAGCTCCTGGCACAGCTCGTCCAGCGTGGCCTGGCCGAGCGCGACCACGGCGACCTCGTGCGCGGGGCGCATCCGCCACATCAGCCGCATGGCGCCCAGGGTCGCGGGCAGCCGCACGTCGTGGTGGCGGGGGAAGCGGACGGTGACCACGGCGTAGCGGCCCCGCTCCGGCAGGTCGAGGGCGGCCGCGGCGGTCCGTACGACCCCGGTGTCGGCGGTGCCGTCGAGCAACGCGTCGAGGAGGGCGTTGACCCGCTCCTGGCTGCGGCCGAGGATCTCCTGCTCGCGCCGGCCGTAGATGTCGCAGGCCACCATGGACTGCCGGTCGATCGCGTGCCACACGTGGCCGGCCGCGCGGACCAGGACGCCCAGCCGCTCGGGGCGCTCCCGCTCCATGTGCTCCACGATCGCCGACCAGGTGACCTGGCCGGCCAGGCGGTACATGCGCAGCAGGGAGTCCAGCGGCAGCCCCTGCTCCGCCCTGCGCTGCGCCATGGATGCGGTGAAGACCAGGTCCCGCCGCTCCGAGGGCTCCTGGAGGATCGCCGTGATGCCCTGGCGCACGCCTTCGAGGGTGCTCTTCCAGTGCTCGTCGTAGGGGACGCAGGCGCAGTAGACCGCGTCGCCGCCACGCGTCCGGCTGACCAGTTCGTCCGTCAGCGCGGGCAGGCGTTCGAGCAGGGCCCTGGCGGCGGTGTGCAACGTCTGGCGGACGTCCTCGTCCACGACCGAAGAGGGACGCATCCCCCGAGGCTGCCATCCCCCTTCTACTAGAACAAGGCTCTGTAGCGTTTTGTGATCTGCCGTTGTGCGGCTGCACAACCGGCCCGGCGCCGGGATGGGCAGGGAGCCTGACTTCACCGCGGCATCTGGACGACGGTGCACGTCAAAGGTTTGGGTGAGCCGGCATGAGGTCTTGTGAGGGGATCGAATGGCGGAGCTGACCGTAGACGATCTCGCGGTGGACTACGGTCCCGTCCGGGCTCTGGACGGGGTCTCCATGCGCGTCCCGCCGGGGTCGGTCGTGGCCGTGCTCGGCGCGAACGGCGCGGGGAAGACGACGCTGCTGCGCGCGGTGTCGGGAACGCTCCGGTTCCAGCGCGGACGGGTGGCCAGGGGCTCGATCGGGGTGGACGGCACGCGCATCAACGGGCTGGCCGCCGCGACCGTGGTACGGCGGGGCGTCACGCACGTGCCCGAGGGCCGCCGCGTCTTCGCCCGCATGACGGTGGAGGAGAACCTGCGCGCGGGCGGCATGGGCACCCCGCGCAAGGCCGCGGGGCGGGCCAGGGAGCGGGTCCGCGAGCTGTTCCCGGTCCTGGCCGAGCGGGCCCACCAGCGGGCGGGGCTGCTGTCGGGCGGCGAGCAGCAGATGCTGGCCATCGGCAGGGCGCTGATGGCCGAGCCGTCGGTCCTGCTGCTCGACGAGCCGACGCTCGGCCTGGCACCGCAGATGGCGGCCAGGATCGCCGCGACGATCAGGACGATCAACGAGGCGGGCACCTCGGTGCTGCTGGTGGAGCAGAACGTCGCCACGGCGCTCTCACTGGCCTCCTACGCGTACGTGCTCGAGGTCGGCTCGATCGCCCTGGAGGGACCCGCGGCCACGCTGGCGGACAGCGACGAGGTCAGGCGCCGCTACCTGGGCGTCGGCGGGGAGTCGCCGGTGCTGGAGGCCAGGGCCGGGCTGTCGAGGTGGTCCGCGTGACCCCGACGTACCGACCGGATGGTATGCCCGCGCTGGAGGTCCGTGACGTGACGGTCCGGTTCGCCGGTCTGACGGCTCTCGACGGCGTCGGTTTCACGGTCGCGCCCGGCACCGTGCACGCGATCATCGGGCCCAACGGCGCCGGCAAGTCGACCTGCTTCAACGTGCTGTCCGGGGTCTACAAGGCCACCTCGGGCAGCGTCAGGTTCGGCCGGGACGAGCTCACCGCGCTGCGCCCGCACGAGGTGGCGGCGCTCGGCGTCGCCCGCACCTTCCAGAACATCGCGCTCTCCCCCCGCCTGCCGGTGCGCGACAACCTGCTGCTGAGCCGCCACCGGCTCACCCGCGCCGGCTTCGTGTCGGCCGGGCTCGGCCTGCCGCGCGCCCGCCGCGAGGAGCGGGCCCACACCGCCCGGGTGGTGGAGATCGCGGAGTTCGTCGGGATCGCCCCGCTGCTGGCCACCCCCGTCGGCCTGCTCCCGTACGGCGTGCAGAAGCGGGTGGAGCTGGCCAGGGCGCTGGCGATGGAGCCCCGGCTGCTCCTGCTCGACGAGCCGGTCGCCGGGATGAACAGCGGCGAGCGGGTGGAGATGGCCGAGCTGATCGTCTCGGTCAGGGAGAGCCTGGGGATCTCCATCCTCCTGGTCGAGCACGACATGGGCATGGTCATGCGGCTGGCCGACCGGGTCACCGTCCTGGACTTCGGCCGCCGCATCGCCGACGGGCCGCCCGCCGAGGTGCAGAACGACCCCCAGGTCATCGGCGCGTACCTGGGCGCAGAGGAGGTTGTGTGATCACGTTCCTGGAGCTGCTCGTCAACGGGATCTCCATCGGGGCCGTCTACGCGCTGATAGCGCTCGGCTTCGTCGTCATCTTCAAGGCGACGGAGGTGGTCAACTTCGCGCACGCCTCGCTGCTGCTGGCCGGCGGCTACGTGGTGGCGCGGCTGCACCCGTACGTCGGCTTCTGGCTCGCGCTGCTGATCGGCGTCTGCGCGGCCGCGGTCATCGGCGCGCTGGTGGAGTTCCTGGTCATCCGCCGGTCCAAGGCCGGCTCGCACAGCGTGCTGGCCATCGTGACCATCGGCGTGGACATCATGCTGACCACCGAGCTCACCCGGCAGATCGGCACCGAGGTGCTGGCCATGGGCGACCCGTGGGAGTCGCGCGTGCTGCACATCGGGGGGATCACGATCGCCGAGACCAGGATCGTCGCGCTGGTCACCGCCGGGGCGCTGATCGGGGCGTTCCTGCTGGCGTTCAAGTTCACCGGCTGGGGCGTGGCGATGCGGGCCACCGCCGAGGACCCCGAGACGGCGGCCCTCATGGGGGTGCGGCTGGGCCGCATCTCGCTCAGCGCCTGGGCGGTGGCCGGCGCGCTGGCCGCGGTGGCCGCGCTGTTCCTGTGCGTCTTCCCCACGCCCGGCCTGGACCGCAGCTCCTCGCTGGTGGCGCTCAAGGCCTTCCCCGCCGCCATCCTCGGCGGCCTCGACTCCACCACCGGCGCCCTGGTCGGCGGCCTGATCGTGGGCGTCACCGAGGCGCTCATGACCGGCTACCAGAACGACCTGGCCTTCCTGGGCAGGGGGATCGGCGACGTCTCACCGTTCCTGATCATGATCGTCATCCTGCTGCTGCGGCCCGCGGGCCTGTTCGGGACCAAGGAGCTGGCCCGTGTCTAGGCTCCCCGTGTTCAGGATCGCCGTGTTCAGGATCGCCGTGTTCAGGATCGCCGTGTTCAGGATCGCCGTGTTCAGGATCGCCGTCCTGCTCGCCTTCGTGGCCGTCCCCTTCTATCTCGAGGGCTTCTGGCTGCAGGCCGGGCTGTTCGCCATGTCGGCCGCGGTCGGCGCGATCGGCATCAACCTGCTGACCGGCGCCACCGGGCAGCTCTCGATGGGGCACGCGTTCTTCCTGGCCGTGGGCGCCTACGCCTACGTGTACTTCGCCGCCGAGCCCACCCGGACGCTGGGCGGCCTGGGGCTGCCCACCCCGGTGGCCGCCGTGCTCGCCGTCGCGGTCGCCGGGGCCGCGGGCGGGCTGTTCAGCCCGATCGCCAGCCGGCTCAAGGGCGCCTACCTCGGCATCGCCACGCTGGCGCTGATCTTCGGGGGCCAGCACCTGCTGTTCAACGCCGAGCCGGTGACGGGCGGGTTCAACGGCAGGGCCGTACCGCCCATGGAGATCTTCGGGTTCGCCTTCGCCGACGCGCCCGAGCTGGTCCTGCTGAACGTGCCGTTCGGCGCGCTGGAGCGGCTGTGGTTCCTGGGCGGGCTGACGCTGCTCGCGGCGGCGCTGTTCGCCCGCGGCGTGCTGCGCGGCCGCCCGGGGCGGGCCATGAACACCATCCGCGACCACGAGATCGCGGCCGGCGTGATGGGCGTGCCCGTCACCCGCTACCGGGCCGGGGTGTTCGCGCTGTCGTCCATGTACGGCGGGCTCGCGGGCGTGCTGCTCGCCCTGGTCTTCCAGCGGACCGTGCCCGACTACTTCGGCATCCTGCTCTCCCTCGACTACCTCGCGATGATCGTGATCGGCGGCCTCGGCTCGGTGGGCGGCGCGGTGATCGGCGCCGTCTTCGTCTCGCTGCTGCCGCAGCTGCTCACCCGCTACAGCGACGCCATCCCGCTGGTCGCCGCGCCGGGCACCGCCGGCGTCTCGCCCTCCGAGGCCGCCCGCATCCTGTACGGCGCGGTCGTGGTCACCGTCGTGCTCTTCCTCCCGGGCGGCCTGCTCGGCCTGTTCCACTCGCTCCGCAGGAGGTTGTCCGGCCTCCGGCTGCCCCTGTCACCCACTCCGTCCCCCGACACCAGGAGCTCACATGTCCCGTAACCGTACGGCCGCCCTGTCCGCGCTGGTGGCGCTGGGGCTGCTCGCCACCGCCTGTGCCAGCGGCAAGGCCACCGGTGGCGACCAGGCGCCCGCCGGGGCCACCGGCGGCGTCAAGACCGGCCCCGGCGTGACCGCCGACACGATCACCCTCAGCCTGCTCACCGACCTGACCGGCCCGTACGCCTCGCTCGGCAAGAGCCTCACCCAGGCGCAGCAGCTCTACTTCGAGCAGGTCAACCAGGCGGGCGGGATCTGCGGGCGGAAGATCGAGACGATCGTGCGCGACCACGGTTACGACGCGCAGAAGGCGATGGCCTCCTACGCCGAGGTCGCGCCGAAGACGGCCGCGATCCCGCAGTTCATCGGCTCACCGATGGTGACCGCGCTGAAGGACAAGATCACCGCCGACAAGATCCTCACCCTGCCCATGGCGTGGGCGACCGGCCTGCTCGGCAGCGAGGCCATCCAGGTCACCGGCACCACCTACGACGTCGACATGATCAACGGCGTCGACTTCCTGGTGAAGGAGAAGGGGATCAAGGCCGGGGACAAGATCGGTCACCTGTACTTCGAGGGCGACTACGGCGAGAGCGCCCTCGACGGCTCCAAGTACGCCTCGGACAAGCTCGGGCTCTCCCTGGTGGAGCAGAAGATCAAGGCGACCGACCAGGACATGACCGCCCAGGTGGCGGCGTTCAAGAAGGCGGGGGTCAAGGCCGTGCTGGTCTCGGTCGGCCCGCGCCAGGCCGCCTCGCTTGCGGGCGTCGCCCTGGCGGGCCGGATGGACGTGCCCTTCGTGGGCAGCAACTCCGCCTACAGCCCGCAGCTGCTGCAGACCCCGGCGGCTCCCGCGCTGCTGAAGGACTTCTACTACGTGACCGCGGGCGCACCGATCAGCGCGCCGCTGCCGGCGTACCAGAAGCTCATCACCGACTACCAGGCCAAGTACGCCGGCCAGCCGCTGGACAGCGGCGTCTCGGCCGGGTGGACGGCGGCCATCATCGTCGGCGACGCGCTGCGCAAGGCGTGTGACGCCAAGGACCTCAGCCGGGAGGGCATCGTCGCCGCCCACCGGTCGCAGAAGGCGTGGGAGGCCGGGCTGGGCGGGACGCCCATGGATTTCAGCGTCTTCGACCGGCCCGCCTCGCGCTCGTCCTACGTGGTCAAGCCGGACAAGCAGGCCGTCGGCGGTGCCACGATCTTCAAGGAAGCGGCCGTGTCCGGCCTCGCCGAAGAGTACTCCGTGCCGTCGGCCGGCTGATCATGGCCGCGTTACTGGAGGTCGGCCGGCTCACCGTGCGGTTCGGTGGGGTCAGTGCCCTGTCGGGCATCGACCTCGCCGTCCGCGAGGGCGAGCTCGTCGGCCTCATCGGGCCCAACGGCGCGGGCAAGAGCACCCTGTTCGACTGCCTGACCAGGCGGTGCGAGCCGCAGGAAGGCTCGCTGCGGCTCGGCGGCGAGGAGCTCGCCCGCCTGCCCGCCCACCTGGTCGCCGGGCGCGGCATCGCCCGCACGTTCCAGAACTCCGCCCTGTTCCCCAGCCTGTCGGTGCGCGAGAACGTCATGACCGGCGCTCACCGGCACGGCCGGGCCGGGTTCTGGGCCGCGGCGCTCGGGCGGGCCGCGGCCGAGGAACACCGGACGGGTGCCGCGGCCGACGCGCTGCTGGACCGGTTCGACCTCGCGCGCTACGCCGACCATCCGGCGGGCGGCCTGCCGTACGGGGTGACCAAGCGCGTCGAGATCGCCCGCGCGCTGGCGGGCGAGCCGCGGCTGCTGCTGCTCGACGAGCCCGCGAGCGGGCTCGCCCCCGGAGAGGTGCCGGCGCTCGCCGACCTGATCAGGCAGATCCACTACGAGCGCGGCGTCACGATCATCGTCGTGGAGCACCACATGGACTTCGTCCTCGCGCTGTGCCGCAGGATCGTCTGCTTCGAGCTGGGCCGCAAGATCGCCGACGGCCCGGCCGGCTCGGTGCGGCAGGACCCCGCCGTCATCTCCGCCTGCAAGGGGATGGCCTGGTGAGCGGCCTCGACGTGCGGGGGCTGCGCGCGGGGTACGGCGCGGCCCGGGTGCTGCACGGCGTCGACCTGGCCGCGGGAGAGAACGAGATCGTGGTGCTGCTCGGCCCCAACGGCGCGGGCAAGACCACGCTGCTGCGCGCGCTGTCCGGGCTGGTCGGCGCCCGGGGCTCGGCCACGCTCGACGGGGTCGCGCTCCTGGGCCGCGCGCCCGACGAGATCGCCCGGCTCGGCGTCGCCCATGTCACCCAGGAGGGCGGCACGTTCGGGCCGCTCACGGTGGAGGAGAACCTGCGCGTCGGAGCGTACGCCCGGCGGCGGCCGCGCCGCGGCGTCGCCGAGGACCTGCACCGGGTGTTCACCTACTTCCCCGGGCTCCAGGCGCACCTGGGGCAGCCCGCCGGCACGCTGAGCGGCGGCGAGCAGCGGATGCTGGCCATCGGCAGGGCCCTGGTGGCCCGGCCGCGGCTGCTCCTCCTGGACGAGCCGACGCGCGGCCTGGCACCGCCGCTCAGGTCCAGGCTGTTCGGCACCATCCACGCCATCAACCGGCACGAAGGAACCATCATGATCATCGTCGAGCACAACGTGGCGGCGGCGCTGGAGGTGGCGCACCGGGCCTACCTCGTCGAGTCGGGCCGGATCGCCGGCCTGCGGGAACGTCGCAGGTGGTGACCGGATGTTCGTCCAGCAGCTCTTGGAGGGGCTGGGAGCGGGCGCGGGATACGCCGCCCTCGCGCTGGCCCTGGTGCTCACCTACCGGTTCACCGGCATCGTCAACTTCGCGCAGGGCGAGCTGGCCATGCTCGCCACGTACGTGGCCTGGCAACTGGTCGACGCCGGGATGCCGTACTGGGCGGCGCTGCCCGTGACGGTGGCCGTCGCGTTCCTGGCCGGGGTCGTGACCGAGCGGACCGTCATGCGGCGGGTGGAGGACCGCGCGGGCGAGCTCACGCTCGTGGTGACCACGATCGGCCTGTACGTCACGGTGAACGCGATCGCCGCCCTGGTGTGGACCTCGGCCCTGCGCTCCTTCCCCAGTCCCTTCCCCGACGGCCCGGCCGGGGTGTCCGCGCTCGTGGCCGCGTGCGTCGCCGGGCCGGTGCTCGGCGCGGTCGCCCTGGTCGTCCGGCACACCGGCCTCGGCCTGGTGATGCGCGCCGTCGCCGCGGACCCGCGCTCGGCCCGGCTGTCGGGGGTCCGGGTCGGGCGCGTGCTGGCCCTGGGCTGGGGCGCCGCCTCCGCCATCGGCGCGGTCTCCGGCGTCCTGCTCGCTCCGATCCTCTTCCTGGAGCCCACCATGATGACCGGCGTCCTGGTCTACTCCTTCGCCGCCGCCGTGCTCGGCGGCCTGGACAGCGCTCTGGGCGCGGTCGCCTGCGTGCTGATCGTCGGGGTCACCGAGACGCTGGCGGGCACGTACCTGGGCTTCGTCGGGG
>NZ_JBQQCB010000073.1:0-55118 GCF_052246675.1 Nonomuraea sp. KM90
CAAGTCTGGCCCCCGGGCCTCGATCCACCCCTGACAGGTCGCGGAGAAGCGCGTGTCCACCACCCCATCCGGCTTCGCGGAACTGCTGCGCCGCCACCGGCGCGCGGCGCAGCTGACGCTTGAGCAACTCGCCGGGACCTCGGGAGTCAGCCTCCGGGCCCTGTCCGACATGGAGCGCGGACGCAGCACCGGACCTCAGCACCGGACCGTCGTCGCGCTGGCCGATGCGCTCGCGCTGCGCGAAGACGACCGCGAACAGCTCATCGACCTGGCGCGCTCCGGCCGGCTGAGAGATCATTGGACGCGCCCGACCGGCCTGTGCGAGCTGCCCCGATCCGTGGACGACTTCACCGGCCGGGCCGCCGAGCTGGCCTGGGCCGACGACGTCATGCACGCCGGCGACGCGCCGGGCGCCGCCGGCGTGGCCCTCATCACCGGCGCGGCCGGCCTGGGCAAGACGACGCTCGCCGTACACACCGCCCATGTGCTGCGGCCGAGCTTCCCCGACGGGGTGTTCTTCGTCGACCTGTACGGCATGTCTCCTCGGCCGCTCACGGCCGACGACGCCCTCATGCAACTGCTGCGCGCGCTCGGCACCACGGAGCGGCACCTGCCTCACGACACTCTGGAGCGCGCCTCGGTTCATCGGTCCCTGCTGCGCGAGCGGCGTGTGCTGCTCGTGCTCGACAACGCAGGGTCGGAGGAGCAGATACGGCCGCTGCTGCCCGCCGACGGCCGAAGCCGCGCGCGCGCTCGTGACGAGCCGGCGGCTGCTGGCCGGACTGCAGGGTGTACACCGGCTGAGTCTGGGCCCGTTGCCGCTGGCGGAAGCGGGGGAGCTGCTGACCGGGATTCTGGCCAGACGGGGATCTTCCGACGAAGGATCGGCTGTTGGTGAGCTCGCCGAGTTCTGCGGCGGTCTGCCGCTGGCTTTGCGGATCGTGGGCAACCGGCTGGTCAGCCGGCCCGGCTGGCGTGCCGCGGAGTTCGCCGACCGGCTGGCGGACGAAGAACGGCGCCTCGACCAGCTCAGAGCCGGCGACCTCAAGGTGGCCACCGCGTTCGCCATGTCCTACGAGCAGTTGGCCGCCTCGACGCGGCGGGTCTTCCGCAGGCTCGCCCTGGTGCCCGGCCGAGACTTCGACGCCACTCTCGCGGCAGTGGCGGGCGCAACCTCGATAGAGGGGGTGTGGGAAGCCCTCGACGAACTCGTCGACCTCGGTCTGCTGCAGGACAGCGCGTCGGCACGCTACCGCTTCCACGACCTGGTCCGGCTGTTCGCCCGCGACCGGCTGCACGCGGAGGAGCCCCCGTCCGAGCGCGACGCGCTCACCGTGACGGTGGCGTCGTGGCTGCTACGCATGGCCACCGTCGCCGGGCGGTGGTTCGACCCCGCATACGGCCGTCCCGACCCGCCCGAGGCCGATCTGTCCTCTTCGGAGGAGGCCGGCCACTGGCTGCGCGTGAACGTGGACAACTGGCTGGGCGCGTTGCGGGCAGCGGCGGGCGGCGGCCGACATGCCGACGTTCTCGACTGCGCCGAGTCGATGGACTGGTTCTCCGACCGGTGGATGCACGCGCCGCACTGGCACGAGGTCTTCACCCTCGGCGCCGAGGCCGCCGCCGCCCTGGATGATCAGGCCCGCCAGGCCAGGCAGCTGAACCTGCTGGCCTGGGCCCATCTGGTGCCGCGAGACGACCCGGAGACCACCCTGCGATACACGGCCCAGGCGCTGGAGCTGGCCACCCGTACTGGCGCCACGGCGCAGATCGCTTCGGCGCACCACAATGCGGCGGGCGCGCTTCGCAGGCTCGGACGGCTGGATGAGGCCATCGCCGCGGAGACCCGGGCGGCGGAGCTGTTCAAGGCCGTCGGCGACATCGATACCTACGGTCAGAGTCTCGGCTCCCTCGGCAGTTGCCTGCGCGATGCCGGACGTCACAGTGAGGCCTTGGAGCAGTATCTCGGCCTGTGGGCCCTGGTGAACGACGAGCGGTCGGGGGTGACGTCGAGCGCCGCGGCGTTCATCCGGCCGATTGCGCTTGCCCGCATCGCCGAGTGTCTGGCGCTGCTCGGCCATCGCTCCGAGGCGATCGCTAAGCTCACCGAGGCGATCTCCCTGATGGAAGAGGGTCAGTTGCCCGTCCCGCAGGCCGCTTCCCTGCAGACGCTGGCGGCCTTGCTGGACGAGGAGGGCCGGACCGGCGAGAGCCGTCACGCCTATGCGCGGGCGGCCGAGGTGTACCAGGCCATCGGCGACATCGAGGCGGCCGAGCGCTGCCGCAAGCTGGCGAGCGCCGCGCCCTGACGGTTCCGCACTACTTCTGCCTCCTGTTCCGCATGGTCTCTTCCCTCGGGCGCCACTTGGATGAAGGGCACAGGACAGGCATCGGGCCAGTCCCTCCAGGTCAGGAGCGATCATGACCACCATCAGGAACATCGTGCTCGTGCACGGCGGCTTCGTGGACGGATCCGGCTGGCAGGGCGTCTACGACGAACTGTCCAGGGACGGCTTCGGCGTCCGGATCGTGCAGAACCCGACGCTGTCGCTGGAGGGGGACGTCGCCGCGACCCGCCAGGTCCTCGACAGCCTCGACGGACCGGCCGTCCTCGTCGGCCACTCCTACGGCGGGGTCGTCATCAGCGAAGCCGGCACGCACCCCAACGTCGCAGCGCTGGCCTACATCGCCGCCTTCGCCCCTGACAAGGGTGAGTCGGTCAGTACACTCATTGCCGACCCGCCGCCCGGGGCGCCCGTGCCGCCGATCCTGCCTCCGCGTGAGGGCTTCCTGTTCCTGGACCGCGACAGGTTCCACGGCTCGTTCGCCGCCGACCTGCCCGCGCAGACCGCCGCGTTCATGGCCGACTCCCAGGTTCCCTGGGGGGTGGACGCCCTCGGTGGGACGGTCACCGAGCCGGCCTGGCGGCACAAGCCGAGCTGGTACCTGGTGGCCACCGAGGATCGCATGATCCCGCCGCCGGCTCAGCGGATCATGGCCCAGCGCGCCGAGGCGTCCGTCGTCGAGGTCGTCGGCAGCCACGCCGTCTACGTGTCCCAGCCTGCCGCGGTCGCCGATCTCATCCGCCAGGCCGCCGCCTGACGGCCGGGCTGCCTGCGCGCTCACACCGAGTCACTGCCCCGGCCGCCGACTGGGCGCCGGACGATCTTCTCCTGCCTGGGCGGCGTGCCGCCCAGGCCGTCCTCCCCATGCATTGCCCCGTCATCTCTCGCACCAGCTCTCTGGAGACACCGTTGAACCGCTCCACCCCACTGCCGCGCCGCCTCGTGTTCGCCGCCGCTGCCAGCAGCCTGGCCGCCGCGCTCCTCGCGGTCCCTGCCGCATCCGCGGCACCCTCCAACAGCCCGGCCAAGCCCACGATCGTCCTGGTTCACGGCGGATTCGCCGACGCCTCCAACTGGAACGGCGTGATCAGCAGGCTCCAGGAGAGGGGCTATCCGGTCATCGCGCCGGCCAACCCGCTGCGCGGCCTGCCCACCGACGCGCCGTACATCGCCAGCGTGCTGAAGTCGATCGAGGGGCCGATCGTCCTGGTCGGCCACTCCTACGGCGGCGCCGTGATCACCAACGCGGCCGTCGACGTCCCCAACGTCAAGGCGCTGGTCTACATCGCCGCGTTCGTCCCCGACGAGGGTGAACAGCTCGGCGTCCTGATCAACAAGTACCCCGGCACCCAGATCCCCGGCGCCGTCCGGGAGGTGGCCTTCCCCAACCCGGACGGCAGCACCGGCACCGACCTGTACCTCAGGCCGGACAAGTTCCGCAGCGCCTTCGCCGCCGACTTGCCTGTCTCCACCACCCGCCTCATGCAGGCCGGGCAGCGGCCGTTCAGCGCCTCCTCCTTCACCGACAAGACCACCGGCGCCGCCTGGCGCACCGTCCCGTCATGGGCGCTGGTGGCCACGGAGGACAAAGCCATCCCTCCGGCCCTGGAGCGCTACATGTACAAGCGGGCCAAGTCGCGCATCTACGAAGTGCCTGCCTCGCACGTGCCGATGATCAGCCAGCCGAGCCTGGTCACCCGCATCATCCAGGACGCGGCCCGCACCGTCGGCTGAACCGGCCCGGCCACGCCGATCGGCAACCCGCGCGGCCACTGCAGCCGCGGCGCGACCACCTGAGTGCTGCCCCTGGGAACCCCCGGGGCAGCACGGCCCATGTCAGGAGTACGTTCGTGAGCCTCTCCTCCGGCCCGCTGCTACCCGGCACCCACACGGTGAGCATCCAGGGAGTACTGCAGCGCTACCACGTCACCGGTTCCGGCCCGCTCTGCCTCGTCCACCCCGGAGGCCCCGGGCTCGGCTGGGAGTACCTGCGAATGCCCGAACTGGAGCAGCATCTGACCCTGCTCTACCTGGAGCCGATCGGAACCGGCGGCTCGGGACACCTGCCCCGGCCGCAGGACTACCGCATCGACACCTACGCCCACTTCCTGCACGGCGTCATCGAACACCTGAACGTGCCGAGCGTGTTCCTGCTCGGCCACTCCCACGGCGGCTTCGTCGCCCAGCAGTACGCGCTGACCCACCCCGCCGCCCTGGCGGGCCTGATCCTCTACGACACCTCGCCCTGCACCGGCCAGGAGTTCTGGGACCAGGCGCTCGCCACCCTCGACCGCCTCCCGCAACGCCACCCCGACCAGCCCGAGGCCGCCACCATCCCGCGCCTGTTCCGCCACGCTCTCGCCGCCACCGACAACGAATCCTGCACCCAGGCGCTACGTGCTGTCCTGCCCGCCTACTTCGCCGACTACTGGGCCCGCGAAGGCGACCTGGCCCCTCTCCGGGCTTCCCTGCGCGCCTGGGCCGACCCGCTGCGCGCGGAGCAACCCCCCTTCGACGTCCGCGACCGTCTGGGCCAGATCACCACACCCACTTTGATCATCAGCGGCGCCCACGACTTCATCTGCGGTCCTGGCTGGGGACGGCTGCTGCACGAAGGCATCGCCCACGCCCAGTTCCTCCTTCTGCAAGACAGCGGCCACCTCGGCCACCTCGAACAACCCGGCGCGTTCACAGCGGCCGTCAACGCCTGCACCTCTGGCGCCGGTCGGCCGGCGGAGGCGACGTGATCACGGACGCTGCTGTAGCGCTGGGCCCGGCATGGCCTCCTCAGAAACGAGCCGCCCCCAGCGCACGATCAAACATCGGCTGCCGGGCTCTTCGGGACGCGAATGCGCTCGCAGAACTCGTTCTCATCACCGGCGACGCCACCGACGGCGGGTCTCGCCGTCAACCACCCTTGCAGCCCGTCGAAACCGTGCTCCGCGCGTTCTTGATCTTCTTCCCCAGGCAAGAGGAAGGATCCGTCAAGGGCTGTCCCACGGTCGGGCGGGGGCCGATTCCGACCGGACGCAGGTTGAGGATCACGTTAGCCCTCGAGGTTTCGGCCGCGTGTTCCTGCTGCCGGGTTGCTGCTGCGTTGGTTGTCGGCGTTCCAGCTGGCCAAGAGGCGGATCGCGTCGGCTTCGGGAGTGCCGGGCTGAGGGGTGTAGACGGTGAGTATCTGGTTGGAGACGGCGTCGATGCTGAGGGTCTCGTAGGGCAGTGTGATCTCGCCGATGAGTGGGTGCCGGAAAGTCTTCGTGCCGGTTCGGTGGATTCGCACGTCGTTGGTCGCCCAGCGCGTCCGGAATTCTGTGCTGCGGGTCGCGAGTTGTCCGATCAGCTCGGTCAGGTCGGGGTCGTCGGGGTGGCGGCCGGCCTCGATGCGCAGCATCGCCACGGTGTCGGCCGTGATCCGATCCCATTCCGGGAACAGGTCGCGGGCCCTGGGCTCGTCGAGGAACAGGAAGCGGGCGCTGTTCGTCCGTCCGGGCATGTCGTACACGGGTGCGAGGAGCGCGCGCCCCAGTGTGTTGACCGCGAGGATGTCGAACCGGCCGTTGAAGACCACTGCGGGCAGGTGGTCCATCGAGTCCAGCAGCACCCGGATTCCGGGGGTGACCAGGTCCTTCGCCGCGCCGCGGCTCCGCTTGCGGACCGCGGGGGTCAGAGCGGCGAGCAGCCGGCCGAGGTGAGCGCGTTCGTCATCGTCCAGACGCAGGACGTCGGCGACGGCATCGACGACTCCGGCGGAGGGCCCGGTCGCCTGGCCGCGTTCGAGCCGCACGTAATACTCCGGGCTGACCCCGGCGAGCAACGCGACCTCCTCCCGGCGCAGGCCCTTGACCCGACGGCGGGTGCCCTGCGGAGGAAGGCCGGCCTCGGTTGGGGTGACCCGGGCACGGCGGGTGGTGAGGAACTCGCGGACCGCCGCCCGCGCCGCCTCCTTCTCATCCATGAGATCGAGGCTACGCCCGGCCCGCGTCCCGGAAGGGGTCTCTGTGAGTACCCCTTTTCGCAGTGCCTGTCGGGATGTGGTGAACCGGATGTTGTCTGGTGTCAGCGAGATCGAGATCGACGCCCCGGGTGCCGCGGACGCCGGCCCCCGCCGCTTACCTCTGATGCACCGTCCTTCGACACCTTCGACGAGAAATGAGTTCTGCGATGCAGCACGCGATGCTAGGGAAGCTGCGGGTTTCCCGGATCGGTCTGGGCACCATGTCCATGGCCGGCACTCTCCTGTCAGGCGGCGGCCTGGACGACGCCGAGTCCATCCGCGCCATCCATAGCGCACTCGGCCTCGGCGTCACCCACATCGACACCGCTGAAAGCTACGGCCCGTACCACAGCGAGGAGATCGTCGGTCAGGCGCTGGAGGGTCGGCGCGACCAGGCCGTCCTCGCCACGAAGTTCGGCATCCTGTCCCACACCGGGGATGGAACCGGACTGTTCGACAGCAGTCCGGCCAACATCCGCACCGCCGTCGAGGGCTCCCTGAAGCGCCTGCGCACCGACCGGATCGACCTCTACTACCAGCACCGGGTCGACCGGAACACCCCGATCGAGGAGACCATCGGCGCGGTGGCCGAGCTGGTGGCCGAAGGCAAGGTCCTGCACATCGGCCTGTCGGAGGCCTCGCCGGACACGATCCGCCGCGCTCACGCCGTGCACCCGATTGCCGCGTTGCAGACCGAGTACTCCCTGTGGACCCGCGACGTCGAGGCCGAGCTGCTGCCCCTGCTACGCGAGCTGGGCATCGGCCTCGTCCCCTATTCGCCACTCGGGCACGGGTTCCTGACCGGCCAGATCCGCACGCCGGAGGAGATCCCCGACGGCGACTGGCGCAAGACCAATCCGCGCTTCATCGGCGCGGCCTTCTACCAGAACCTGCAGCTCGTGGAGGAAGTACGCACCATCGCCTCCGAGGTCGATGCCACCCCGGCACAGATCGCGCTGGCCTGGCTGGTGGCCCAGGGCCAGGACATCGCCCCGATCCCCGGCAGCCGGCGGGTCACTCGCGTCCAGGAGAACACCGCCGCCGACGGCGTCGTCCTGACCGCCGACCAGTTGCAGCGGCTCGACACCCTCACACCGGCCACCGGCGCCCGTCACGACGACTTCAACGAGTCCACGATCGACCGCTGAAACCAGCATCGACGAGCGTGCCGCAACTAACCCGAACACCGGCCCGAACACCGGCCCCCAACAGGGTTCTCGACGCACGAGAGCCTTCGTCTCAAAGGAGAAACCCCATGCCCGAAGCAACATCACTGACCGAGCAGAACCGCGCGATCGTCGAAGCCATGTTCGAAGCGGGGAAACGCGGCGACGTCGAGGGCGTCGTCTCCTTTCTGTCCGACGACGTCCAGATCAACGAGCCGCTGTTTCTGCCCTTCGGGAAGATCTATCACGGTAAGGAAGGATTCTTCGGCCTCGCCCAGATCCTGCCGAACTACCT
Organism: Nonomuraea sp. KM90; assembly: GCF_052246675.1. Lineage (NCBI taxonomy): Bacteria > Bacillati > Actinomycetota > Actinomycetes > Streptosporangiales > Streptosporangiaceae > Nonomuraea > Nonomuraea sp. KM90. Next base: position 7,804 of record NZ_JBQQCB010000073.1, read on the forward strand.
CGACCTTGCCGCGATCACGGTGCACTACACCATCGCCGACGGCGACCGCGTCGCGGCGTGCGTCGGCATCCCGGACGTCAAGACCGGAGAGCTGACCCACTTCATCGAGCAATTCACCATCAAGGACGGCAAGATCGTCGAGAACCGGCTGTTCTACAGCAACGCCGGCACCATGGTCGACCAGCCCAAGGTCGTGTAGCGCACACCCGACCTCCCTGATCACCCTCCAACAGTCCTCACCGGTAGAGGAAACTCGCGGACCACAGCCTCCTCGCCTTTATGCGAAAGGGGGGAGGCCCGGCCCACATCCCGCAAGGGGCTCCTGTGATTACCCCGTTGAGCGGCGCCTGCCGGGATGTGGCGAATCCGATGTCGGCTGGGCGTCGGCGAGGTCGAGGACGGCATGCATGCCGCGAACACCGGCCCGCGCCACCTACCTCTGATGCACCTTCCTTCGACACTCGACAAGGAACAAGTTTCTCCAATGCAACACGTCATGCTGGGGAGCCTGCGGGGTTCCCCGATCGGCCTGAGCGCCATAGCCATGGCCGACCCCCGCACCTCCGGCGGCGGCCTGGACGACACCGCAACCATCCGCACCATCCATCCCGCGCTCGACCTCCTCCTGCCCCACACAGACACCGCCGAGACCTACGGCCCGTTCCACAGCGAGGAGATCGCCGCATGAGCGAGCAGCGAGCAGTCCAGCATTGGATCGACGGCGCCGAAGCCGCCGGCGACGGGTGCGAGCGCATCGAGGTCGTGAACCCGGCCACCGCCACCGTGATCGCCGACATGCCGGCGGGTACGGCGGCCGACGTCGACCGGGCCGTCGCGGCCGCGCAGCGCGCCTTCCCGGCGTGGTCGGCGGTGCCGGTCAGCGAGCGGGCCGCCGCGATCGCCCGGATCGCCGACGGCATCAAGGGCGCCATCGACGACTTCGCCGCCACCGTCACCTCAGAGATGGGTTCGCCGATCTCCTACGCCAAGATCGTGCAGGCCGGGCTGCCCTACCAGGTGGCGAGCAGCTTCGCCGCGCTGGCCGACGGCTACGCCTGGGAGGAGGAACTGGGCAACGCGCTGGTCGTGCGCGAGCCGATCGGCGTCGTCGGCGCGATCACGCCGTGGAACGCCCCCCTGTATCAGACCGTCGCGAAGGTCGCGCCGGCATTGCTCGCCGGATGCACGGTGGTGCTCAAGCCCAGCGTGCTCACCCCGCTCACCGCCGCCCTGTTCGCCGAGCTGACCGCGGCCGCGGGGATCCCGGCGGGCGTCTTCAACGTCGTGTACGGCGCCGGGTCGGTGGTCGGCGAAGCGATCTCCGGCCACCCGGGCATCGACATGGTGTCGTTCACCGGATCCACCGGCGCCGGCAAGCGGGTGTCGATCAGTGCGGCCGGCACCGTGAAACGGGTGGCGCTGGAGCTGGGCGGCAAGTCGGCCAACATCATCCTCGACGACGCCGACCTGCACAACGCCGTCAACCTCGGCCTCGAGTACGCCTGGATGAACGGCGGCCAGACCTGCGCCGCGTGGACGCGGATGCTGGTGCCCGCGAGCCGGCACGACGAGATCGTCGAGCTCGCGGTGGCCGCCGCCGGTTCCTACGGCGTGGGCGACCCGACCGACCCGGCCACCCGGATCGGCCCGATGTCCTCGGCCGCCCAGCAGGGCAGGGTGTCGGGCTACATCGAGCGCGGCATCGCCGACGGGGCCACGGTCGCGTTCGGCGGCTCCGGCCCGGCCGAGGGCCTCGAAGGGGGCGCCTACGTCCGCCCGACGATCTTCGCCAACGTCGCGCCGGACGCCGTCATCGCCCAGGAGGAAATCTTCGGCCCGGTGCTCTCGGTGATCCCCTACGCCGACGAGGACGAGGCCGTCGCCATCGCCAACAACTCCATCTACGGCCTGTCCGGCAGCGTGTTCGGCGAGCCGGACCACGCCCTGGCCGTGGCCAAGCGCATGCGCACCGGCCAGGTCATGGTCAACGGCGGGGAGTTCAACCTGACCGCGCCGTTCGGCGGCTACAAGCAGAGCGGCAACGGCCGGGAACTGGGCCGTTTCGGGCTGGAGGAGTTCCTCGAGGCCAAGGCCATCCACCGCTAAGAAGGCGCCTGGCAGCCCACTCTCAGGCGGACGCAGCCAAACGAGACGCTCGGATCAGCTCCGCTGGCACTTCCACCGCCGACCGGCATCCCTCCAGGCAGCCGGTCAGCGGTGGAAGTCCCACCCTCACACCTGTCCGGAACAACATCCGAACTCCAAGGGATTTCCTGCGAGTCCGCCCGTGACCAACGTCGTACTCGTGCACGGCGGGTTTGTCGACGGGATCCGGCCGGCAGAGCATCTACGACCTGCCGACCGCCGACGGCTTCGGTGTCGGCATCGTGCAGCACACCACGTACTCGCCCGCCGGCGACATCGGGCCACCCAACGGTCCTCAACGCCCAGAACGGTCCCTCCGCGCTGTCGGGCACGCCTACGGCGCAGTCGTCCTCTCCGGGGCCGGCACCCACGACGCCGCGACGGCAGTGGTGTACATCCCCGCGTTCGCCCCGGACCAGGGCGATGCGGCGAACACACTCATCGCCGACCCGCCGCCCGGCGACCCTGCAATGACCGATGACCCGACACATCGAATCCGCCCGTTTCGCCGGTGAGAAAGAAGCTTCGTGGACAACACCCTCATTCCGTTCATCCGTGAATTCGTCAAGGCGCCAACCGTTGTCGCATCAGTGATACCGAGCGGCGAAGCTCTCGCCCGGCAAGTGACATCACCGATTCCGTCGCTGGGGCAGCCGGTCGTCGTGGAACTCGGCCCCGGCACCGGTGCGTTCAGCCGGACGATTCAAGAGCGACTCGACGGGCGGGGGCGGCATCTCGCCCTCGACGTCAATGAGCGTTTCACCGCCCTGCTGGCCGAACGCTTCGCCGGCCTCGAAGCGGTCACGGCGGATGCCCGTGACCTCTCCGCCATCCTCGCCGAGCGCGGCCTCGGTCAGGCTGATGCCATCGTCAGCGGCCTGCCATGGGCGTCGTTTCGGCATGAACGACAACGTGAACTGCTCGACGCCGTCGTGGACGCCTTATCACCACAAGGTGCCTTCACGACCTTCGCCTATGTCCATGCTCGCCGGTTCATCCCGGCTCGCCGGTTTCGCCGGTCCTTGGCGGATCGGTTCGAGGAAGTCGTCCTGGGGCGGACTGTGTGGGCGAATCTGCCTCCGGCCCTGGTGTATCACTGCCGTCGTCCCCGGCCACGACAGCGCGACCACCCGGCGGCCGGCGTACCAGGCCACGCCGAGTCGCAGATCGATTCGGTGCCGCAGATGCCAGCGCCGCCGACCAGCACCGCTGGTGACCGTGTGTAGTCCCTCCGCAAGTCGGCCAGGCGTCCGCGCCAGCCGGTGTCGAGGATCTTCCCGCTGACGAGGTGCGCGATGTTGCGCCCCACGGCCGCTCGAAGCTGGTTGAGGGTGCTGCTGCTGGCGCGCTGAACGCTGGGGAGGTCCCTGCCACGGGTTTGCGGGTCACCGGTGATCGCGGCGGTGCCCAGGTTGGCACGGTGCTGTCCACGGACACGCACGTCTCCGATCAGTGGTCGACGTACGGCACGAGGCCAGCGCCGATCACCGCCTTGGGCACCGCCATGGCCGCCCAGCAGCAGAGCGAGGCCACCGTCACCGACGTGATGCCCTCCCCCGCTGACGACCCCCGCGGCGCCGGATTCACCGCCAGCGGACTGCCCCTGATCTTCGGCGGCATCATGCCCGCCATCATCCTGCTACGCCTGTTCCCCGGCCACGCCAACCTGCGCCGCCGCCTGACCGGCGTCATCCTGTTCGCCCTGGTCGCCGGAGCCGCCGTCCTGCAGTATGGATTCGGTCCCCTGCACGACACCTACTGGCTCACCGCGCTCGGGCTGGCCCTGGGCATGGCCGCCCTGTCCATCCCGTTCCTCGCCCTGGAATCCCTGCTCGGCCGCCACCCACCTCGGCGACGCCGAAGTCCCGCTGCAGCTCATCATGGGCAAGACCCGCCACAAGAACCCCGCACCGCCATGCGCTACGTCAAACCCGGTGCTGAGGCCATCGCCAAGGTCACCGAGGTCCTGGCACCCCGCCGCCGTACCCACTGACCAGCAGTTTCGTCAGCGCGGAATGGGCCACTGTCCCTTTCTCCCGTACTTGGTCTGGCCCCCCTGTAGGGATTCTCGTTCGGTATGGCTCCGATTGTCTGGCGAACGATCATGTTGTGTCCGTCGAACAGGTCTCCTCCTGGGACTATCAGGCCGAAATTGAACGCAAGAGGCAGAACCACATACGCCCAGAACCCACATTCACTTGTCGTGCCTGCACGCCGTGACCTGCGGCAATGCCGTTCGTTTGGGCCGTGTGGCGCAATCCTTACCGGCAGGCCGACACGGTCAGGAGCCCAGCGGCCCGCTGCGGTGCGGGATGCGGGATGGGGCACCCGCTGATCAGTGTCGCGCGAGTGCGATGCAGGCAGTGGAACGACCGATTTTGAGGGTACGGGCGGCTTCGGTGACTGAGACACCGTCGTCCACCAGGCGGCGCAGCCCGCATCGACCTGGCCGCAGGCGAAGTCGGGCGGGTGCACGACTTCCGCCGGCTGATCGCGCTGGGCTGGCTTCTGCAGCTCGGCCCTGACGGACCGGCCTGTGGGGTGCGAAAACCCGGATGCGGCCTCGGTCTGCGGTTATCCGCCCCGTCTATGCGGCCCGCCGGTACTGGTTGATCAGGCCGTCGAGTACCTGTCGGCGTTGCAGGCGGACCTGATCGAGATCGCTTGGTGGAGCCGGGTCATGTGGTGGTTGAGGCGGCCGACGGTCTCGTGCGCGATGAGGACGGTGCCGGTTGTAATGCCGCTGGTATGCCTGCAGGACTCGGCGGAGATGGATTTCACCGTAGATCAGCAGCCGATCGGTGCATTCCCTTCGCACGGTGCCGACCCAGCGTTCGGCGATCGCGTTGGCCTGCGGGGCGCGAACCGGTGTTTTGATGACGCCAGCGCTGAGTGAGGTGAACACCTCGTCGAAGACTGCGGTGAATTTGGCGTCGCGGTCGCGAATGACGAATCTTATGCTCTCGGCCTGCTCTCCCAGGTTCATGACCAGGTTGCGGGCCTGTTGAGCGACCCAGGTTCCGGTCGGATGCGCCGTGACGCCCGCGATGTGAATCACGCGGGTGGCGCGCTCGATGAAGAACAGAACGTAGAGCCGCTTCAGATACACGGTGTCGATGTGGAACAGATCGCACGCCCAGATGCCCTCGGCCTGCGCTTTGAGGAACTGACTCCAGCTCGGTCCGGTGCGGCGTGGAGCCGGACTGAGCCCGGCTCTTTTAAGGATGTCGCGCACGGTGCTGGGCGGTACCCGAAGGCCGATGCCGGCTAGTTCGCCGCTGATGCGCTGGTAACCCCACGTGGGATTCTCCCGGGCCAGGCGCAACATTGCCTCCCGGATGTCCGCGCGTGTGGAGGGACGACCTGGGCGTTTGGGTGGGTAGGTCCACCGGCGCGTCACCAGGGCGCGGTGCCAGCGCAACAACGTCGCGGGGGTTACGAAGAAGACATCCAGCGACGAGCGGGGAAGCAGCCGCGACAGCGCCGCGAGCACGACCCGATCCGCCGGCTGGAGATCGGACCGGTTAACCTGACGGCGCAATACGGCGACCTGATGGCGAAGCACCACGATCTCAGCCGTCTTGGCCCGATCACCGCGGCCCAGCAGGACCAGAAGCTGAAAGACACGCCCGAGGACGAGGTAGAGCAAGGACCACGACACCGTCAGCAGGATGCCCGAGACCTCATCGTGCTCAAGCCGCGAACCACCAAGTCAACCTCGCCAGCTGAGTTTCCGCACCCCACAGGCCACCGACGCGGGAGTGGCGTGGGCCAGCGTGCTCGCGGCGACGGTCAGGGCGACACGCGAGGGTGGCGGTCCTGCGCAGATCGCCACCGCCACCGTCATCGGCATCGCCACCGTGCAGGCCTCTGATGCCGCGGATGAACCGTAGGACTTGCTCGTGCCGGCAGGACCGCCGGCGCCGCTTGACGTTCGGGAAACTCATTCACGCGTTCATGGAACGTGGTACAGGGTTCGCGTTGATGCGAACCAGGCCCGGTCGATGAACCGGCCGGTGATCCGTCCTGCCATGCACAGAAAGCGGTCGAAGGTTTCAGCTTCGCTGATTTCGCCGATGAGCTCCAGTCCGCTCGCGTGCGCCTCGAATTCAGGAACCTCCATCCATCCCCCAGGGGAGGAAGGAGGAAATATCTCCCCAATGTATTCGCTGTCATGATTGTACAGCAGCTTGCCGGGATCGGCCTCTTCCATGAAATAGGCTTCGAGTACGCGTTGTCCGTCGGCGCTCAGCGCCTCTATCAAATTCGGCGGCACCGTTACGCCGCTGATGGTGAGGATAGCGGACCAGCCGGCCGAGTGCTCCCCCACCCAGACGATCAGTTTCTCCGGGCTGGTCTCGTAGGATTGCATCGCTGTTTGGAAGTCACACACGGTGCCGTTCTGGGGGTCGACACCCAGCCGCCGGGCGATCTCGTTGCCGTCTTCTGTGTCCACCCATTGGCAGCTAAACCAGGATTCCAGACCGTGTTCGGTCAGTAGATCCCACTGACTTTCCTCAGGAAGGGCGCTATAGGGTTTCTGCATCACTGGCCTCTTGTTGGTTTATCTGTGGAAAGCAGGGGTGCCGGTCGTGCCTGACCGGCACCCCTGCTTTAATTCACCGACGGCGACGACGACTACGGCACGACGCTCACCCAGAAGGCGTGATGGGTGGCGACATGATATTTGTCATAGAACGCCTTCAGCGCGTTTCCATGGCGTTCATTATGTCCGCCGTTGACGGCCCTGATGGAGTAGTGGCCGTTTCCTCTTCCGCTGCCGGCTGCCCCTTGGTAGGTCGAGGCGAAGGGATACTCGTCGCACTCCAATCTGTCGTCCCGCGTCCTGCCGCCGGCCCACGGCATCCCTTCGCTGTTTTCAGCCTTCGGATATTGGTCCCTGAAGTAGTACTTGCAGTAATTGGTTGCCGGTGTCTTACTCCATTTCATTGGATTGGCCGATCCGACATCCATATTCATTTCCAGGTTGGAGAAGAAATTCCGGTTGAAGCTGGAGGTGCCTTCCGGGCGCTTGTGCAGCGGCGGACTGGAGGCGACGTTCCAGTTTCCAGGGATCGTCTTCGGCTGCTCGCGTCCGTCCCAAGTCTTCGAGGGCGGGTATTCCGGCTTCGACCAGTCGTGTCCTGGCCGAAGCGGAGGGGATGTGTACTTGTTGATGTTCGGGTCCAGGGCAGCCTTGATATGCCTGGTGACTTCGGCGAAGTCAGGGTTCTTGGTCTCTGACATCTCGAAGACCCGGTGCGCCCGGTCGTTGACACATCCGCCGGTGTGATTGATCACCTTCTCCCGATCACACCGGTAGTAGGGGGCGGCGAGAGTACTGACGTCCCCTGGCAGCCGAGCGTAGCCATGCCGGGCTACGCCGAGCCGCTTCCCCTCCGCTCCTACTATCTCATAACTCCACAGGGGAAGATCCGCGCGATTGTTGTGGAAGCGGGTGAGCATCGGCTTGATCGTGCAAATCGAGCCAGCCCCTCCCTCGATTGGGTTGCTTTCCAGCAGGAACATGGTGCTACTAGTCGTCTCCCATTCCCTGATCGTCTTGGTGGTGCTTCCAGTGGTGCTCCGGCAAGGCGTCAGGTTGTCCGATTCGGTCTGCACGTCCAATGTCAGCGGGAGCCGCTGGATGTCCTCGGCGCTCTCCTCGTCGAGAGGGTATCTCCTGCCGTTCCAGTACAAGGCGAAGTCGGTCAGCCGCACGAAGAGCTTCATGTTCTGCGGCCTCAGACCGCTGCCTTCTGCGTTGGCCACCTCCGTGCCCGCCTTGTTCCCCACGTAGCTGTTGAGCACCCAGGTCGCACGGAACTGAAAGATGATGTCATTGGGCAGGGGTTCTCCCAAGACCGACTCCAGAATGGAGGCGGTCATGCCGGCTCTGCCGCCGCTTCTGCTCACGCCGACCTTATTGCTGGCCTTGACCCATCGCTTTCCGTCCGGGCCGTCCCCATTCTCTGCCGCTTCGTACGTTCCCATGCTGACCCAGCTCGTCCAGCAGGAAGTGAACGGACGTTCTTGGATGCGGGCATAATCAATGGTCGGATGCTTGGGGGTCTGGAGACAGTTCTCCAGATTAAGATGGTCGTAATCGAATTCCGTGGCGGTGGTCGAGGTGCGAGACGCATCCTGCGGGGGCTGACTCGAAGAGTTCGTCTTCTGGGCAGTCCGCTGGATCGTGCCTGCGATGAGAGCCGCTATATCATCGGCGGTCAAGGGCCGCTGGTAGACCTGGACATCGTCGAGATCGCCCAGCATGCCGGCGCCTAGTGACATTGGGGTGTCGGAATTCCACGCGGAGAAACTGATCGGCGTGGACCTGACCAAGGTGCCGTTGAGATACAGCGACGCGGTCTTCGCGGCTGCGTCGTACGCGCCGGCCAGGTGGAACCATTCGTTGATCGGCGGTTCGACGCCGGACAGCACACCCTCGACGGTTGCATCGGCGGCGTCGGCGCTGGTGAAGGTGAACACCAACCCGTGATCCGCGGTGATGCCGAGGCGGAATGGGGCTTGGTGGCTGCCCTTCTGCTCGAGGACGGTGTAGTCGCCGTCCTTGTCGCTCCACCGCAGCCAGGCGGCGGCGGTGAAGCTCTGGTCGGTGCGGATCACCGATTGGGTTGTCTGCGCCAGGGGCTCCTCTCCGGGCTGGATGACGTCGACGGTGACCTGCTGCCAGTCCGACCAGGCCGAGGACGCGTCACCGGCGACCGCGCGCAGGCGCCAGCGCACCTTCCGCCCGTCGGTCAGCTTCCCCTCGGGGACGATGAGGCTCGCCTGGGTGCCCGAGGCGATGTCGTCCACAGCGCCCGCCCAGATCTGGCCGGTGCCCTGCCCCGCAGGGTCGTGCTCGACTTCGGCCTCGGCCCGCAAAGGCCGGCCGTCCGGGTGGGTGACGGTGGCCTGCAGCGTGGGGGTGAGCCTGGTGGTCACCGTGACGCCGTCCACCACCTTCGACGGGGTGATGGTCAGGCCGGTCGCGGTGGGTTTGGGCAGGTTGATGGTGAAGGACTGCCAGTCCGACCAGGGGGAGGAGGCGGTGGCGGAGACCGCGCGGGCCCGCCAACGCACCTTCCATCCGTCGGTGAGCGTGTTCGCCGGAACAGCGATGCTCGCCTGGGTTCCGGCGGGCACGCCGTCGGCGCTCCCGGCCCAGATCTGACCGCTGCCCTGACCGGTGACGGCAGGGTCGTGCTCGATCTCGGCCTCGGCCCGCAGCGGCTTCCCGGCCGGGTCGATCACCTGCGCCAGCAGCGACGGGGTGAGCGTGGAGGTGACGGTGGTGCCGTCCACCAGCTCCGACGGGGTGACCTGGAGTGCATCGACGGCCGGTTCCGAGACCGGGTCCGGTACGTCGACGCTGAGGGCCTGCCAGCCGGACCAGGGCGAGCCGACCGTGGTGGCCGTGTTGATCGCCCGAACGCGCCAGCGTACCTTCCACCCGTCGCTCAACTTCCCGTCCGGAACGGTCGCCGAGGTTTGGGCGCCGGAGGCGACATTGTCGACGGCACCGGCCCAGATCTGGCCGGTGCCCTGACCGGTCGCAGCGGGGTCGTGCTCGACCTCGAACTCGGCCCGTACCGGTTGTGCGGCCGGGTCGGTGACCGTGGCGCGCAAGGTCGGGGTCAGGCTCGTGACCGCCGTGACGCCGTCCACCACCTGGGAGGGGGTGACCTGGAGGGCGCTCACCGTGGGGTTGGGCACGTCCACGGTGGCGGTCTGCCAGTCCGACCATGCCGAGGCGGTGGATGATGAGACCGCGCGGGCTCGCCAGCGGATCTTCCAGCCGTCGGTCAGCTTCCCGGCGGGCACGGCAACTGTGGCATGGCTCCCGGAGGTGACCGCCGGTGAGGCGCCGGTCCAAATTTGGCCGCTGCCCTGACCGGTGGCGGCCGGGTCGTGCTCGACCTCGAACGCGCCGGTGAGGTTGCCGCCGGCGGTGTCGGTGACGGTGGCGGCGAGTTGCGGGGTGAGCGAGCCGGTCACGGTGACGCCGTCCACGGTCTGTGCCGGGGTGATGGCCGGGGCGGAGACGGCCGGTTGCGAGGCCGGTCCGCTGGTGGTGACGGTCAGCGTCGGCGGCTGGGCGAAGTCGGTGTCTTCCGAGGAGGTGAATACCCGGTAGTTGTCGACGTCCGTCTCGCCGGGTGACTTGAGCACCAGGCCGTGGTTGGCGGCGCCGGCGGCCCAGTCCTGGGCGATGCCGGTGACGTTCCAGTCCATGCTGTCCGGGTAGACGGCGCAGTCGGAGTTGACGCCCTTGAAGTTGGTGGAGGCGTCCTCGGTGGTGAAGGCGGGCTTGTTGGCCCAGTACAGGTTGTCCGGGTCCCAGCCTGCGGTCAGGCGGGCGACCTGGATGCCCCGGGCGAGGGCGGCGCCGCAGTTGTGGCTGTCGATGGTGTTCATCGACAGCGTGGCGTCGGTCACCGTGCTGCCCTGCAGACCTGCGGTATCGAACTTCAGATGCACCCGGGCCTTGGTGCCGCCCGATACGGTGCCGGCCAGCATGTACTGGTTGTCCGGGTACGCGGGCGAGACGTCCGAGTCATTGGTGCTGACATCGACGTCGGCGCTGAGCGGCAGCGTGACCGCCGCGGCCACCCGCACCGGGAAGGCGGTGCCGGCATCGGCCAGGAACGCCTGGTCCGGCTTGACCACCAGCACCGTGCGGCCGCCCTTGGAGACCACCTCGCTGTCGGCCTCTCCGCGCTTGGTCGCCGGGAGCTTGTCCTTGGCGGTGCCTTCCTCGACGAACGGCCGTGTCACCGAGGCGACTAGCTTTTTGTCCTTGCCCTTCAGCAGCAGCCGGCCGCCCTTGCCCTCGGTCAGGGTCAGGCCCTCGTCCTCGACGCCGATCCGCAGCTCCACCGGCTGGGACGGCCGCTGGCGCAGCACCACCTCATGCCGGAACCCGGCCGGCAACGCCGTCACCACCAGGTCGGCCCCGGCACCCGCGGCGTCGGTGTAGGTGGCCGTACTGCCCTTGACGGTCGGCTTGGGCAACGGTGTCGGCCAGCGCAACGCGTACGACTTCCCGTCCGCAGCCATCTTCACGAACGGATCCGTACCGCCTGCGGAAATCTCCACCACGGCGCCTGCCGCAATGGCCTTCGGCGCCAGCTTCCCGCCTTGCTCCACCAGGGTGGTGTCGATCGGCACCCATCCGTTGCCCCGCCGGGTCCGCACCGGACCGGGGGTGACCTCGGTCTTGAATGTCTTCCCGTCAGGCTGGGCATGGGTGATGCTGGTCGCGGTCGTCTCGTCGGCGACCTCGACGGCCTTGCCCTGCCGAGCCGCCGCCTGGGAGGCCGCGATCCGCGCCTGCGACGGCGCGTTGGAGATCGCGTTCCCGCTCTTGCCGGCGATCCACGTCGCCGTGTCGTTCAGCGTCGCATCGTGATCATTGCCCGAAGAGTCCGCAGCCGTCCGGCCGTCTCCTTCGTCGAAGGTCCAGTGGCCCGCCGACTGGAGGAGTGTGGTGAAAGACCACGCATACGGGTTGATGGGAATTTCCCACGAGTTGCCGGCTTCGGACACCTCAGCGGTGTACGTGGTGCCCGGCTTCAATGCCTGTGCAGGGGTGAAGGTCAGCACCGTGCGGGTGTCGTCATAGACCGATGTCCCCACGGCCTCTGTGCCGCCAGCGTCCTTGATCATCATTTTGGCATCGGCGACCGCCTCGGAGAACGTCACCTTGATCGGCGCGTCCAACGGTACGTCCTTGGCGCCGTCAGCAGGTTCGACACCTGTCACCCTTGGGGTGGTGCCTTCGGTGTCGTCTCCGGGGTCGACCTCTACAGGGGGAAGGTCGTCCGTTCCGGCCGTGTGAACTTCGCCGTCACGCTGCCCAGCGATTTTGTTGGCCAGCTCCTCGGTGACGATGACCGGCTCAGGCTCCTCAGGCACATAGCCCGACATAGCCAAAGCTTCCTCATACTCCGGCATGGTCGTCAACTGTGTGTCGGTGAACATGAAGACGTCGTCCAGCAGAGGCGGCGCTGGAAGTTCGACGTCCACCGTGAGGATGGGCGGGTGGAGCTCGAACTTACAGTCTTCCAGCGGTGCGCTAGTGCAACCGCCGGCGTCTTCGGAGGTGTAGCGCCGCCAGTTCCTCACCTCTGACTCGTCACCGGAGGTGAGCTGGATGCCGTAGTTGGTGGAGCCGTCGATCCACGCCTGGACGATCTCGTCGAGCGAGTGGATCAGGTTTCCAGCGACGCCGGTGCAGTCTTCGCTGTAGGCGCCGTACTCGGTTTCTGCGCCCAAGCTCGTGACCGAAGGCTGCTCATACCACTTCAGGTCCACCTCATCCCAGTCCGAGGTGATCCGCCGTGCCGTGATACCGGAGCCTTCGTACTGCCCGCAGTCGTTGGATTGGTAGTTCCACAGGTGCAGGTCGGCGTTCTCCACCCTGCTGCCCGCGAACGTGTCGGGGATTTCCGGGAACTGGAGGTACCCGCGCCAGCGCTTAGCGACGCCGCTGGCATAGGACTTGCCGGCCACGATCTGGGTCTGACCCAGCTGGTACCAGCTGTCCTGAGCGTCAACGTCGTTGATCCAGGTGTCCATGCCGCCGTCAGCCCACTTGCCGGTGTGGCTTTCCCACCAGTCAGACGCGGCGGCGGTCACCGTCACCGGGTACGTCGTTGCCGGGTCGGCCAGGAACGCGGCGTCCGGCGTGAACACCAGCGTCTTGTCGTCATCGGCGAGTGCGACGGAGGCCTTGCCGGTCTTGCCCGCGTCGAGTGGGGCGTTGGCGTCGGCGGCCTTGGCATCCTGCATCAGGGTGGGCCGCACCTCGGTGAGCGTCTTGCCGTCTTTGCCGACGATCGTGGGTCGGCCCGCGGTGTTCTTCTTGAACGACACTCCCGTGGGCAGGTCCACCGGGACTCGGAACGAGATGGGGCCGGTGGGCCGTTCACGGATGATGATTCTCTGCTGGAAGCCGGTCGGGTTCGCGGCCACCAGCAGGTCGCGGCCCTTGCCGTAGGCGTCCGCGTAGGTGGCGGTGTTGCCCTTCAGGGTGGGCTTCGCCAACGCTGACGGCGTGGTGATCTTCGCTGTGGCGTTGGCCTCCTGGCTTTTCAGCAGAGTCTTGTCCTGGCCGGCGGACAGAGCAAGGCTTCCGGCTATCGCCTTGGGCTTGATGGCTCCGGACTCTTCCACCAGGGTGGTGTCGATCGGGGTGAAGCCCTTGCCGTCAGCGCTCCTGACGCGAACTGGCTGGGTGCTGAGTTCCAGCCGGAGCGTTTTGCCGTCGGGGTTGGCGTACAGCGTGGTGGTCTCGGTGTTGCGTTCCGGGATCTCCACCCGTTTGCCGGACTTGGCCGCCTTGCTCTTGGCGGCATCGAGGACCTTGTCCCCTGAGCTGGTGCCGGAGGGCTGCGGGGTTTCGGTTTGCGCTGGTGACTGTGTGGGCGGCGGGGTGGGCTCCTGCGCCCAGGAGGGTACGGCGGCTAGGCTGATCAGCATAGTTGTGGCGATGCCGATGACCGCGGCGCGGCCGAGGAAACCTCGGCGTCGCGTGTGTGCGGCTGTGAGGGATAAGCCTTGCTTCCCCGTGTCTGGTGTCACTTACTGTTGCTCCTCTGAGGCATGCCGAGGAGCCCGCACCAAGGTGTACGGGCTGCCAAAGGCGGCATTTCGGACAGGAAGTTATCAGTAAAGATCACTTAAAGAAAGAGTGAAATGGCACCAAGGGCGGGCTACTCAGTCACGGACGTCGAGCTTGTCCTGAGCCGGGTTCTTTCACCTGCTAGACCCCACATTGATCCCTCGCGCTCGCGTCACGATGTCGAAGGGTGCATTGAATCGGGCGGGTCCGAGGTTGCTCATTGGCAGCTTGTGTCCTGACTGCGTGTGCACCTTCTGGTTACGGTGCATTGTCGGCGCTGATCGGCCGGTTACGTTCGAGTGGCGTGAATTGGAGGTTCGGCACGCTCGGCAGGTGAAGTGCGCCGACGTCATACCGGGGCTGGAGACCGAGCGGCGCAGGCAGGAACGCGCCGTCGAGCAGGCCCGGAACGGGAACGCGAACGCAAGGCGCAGGAACAGCAGCGCTTGCAGGGCGAAGCCGCCGCACGAGACACCGAGGCGATCGAGCGCACCCGTCAGATCGAGTCCCACGTCGAGGAGTTGGAAACGCTGCTGCGCTCCTCACTGCTCCGCGCCCCGCGCACCCGCCTCGACGCGCTCGGCCGTACCCTGGACGTCCCGCCGCTGGACCTGGACGCGCTGACCCAGCCCGCGCCGGTGTGGCGGCCACCGCCCCCGCCCGGATGGTGGCAACACCTGAGCATCACAGGTTGCCGAGTGGCGAGCAACGGGTGCAAATCGCTCGCAGATGATTGCTCGGCGGTTGCTCCTGCGCGTTCAATCTTCCGTGAAGCGCGAACCCATCCCGCAAGTTCGGCTCTACACAGCAGCGCCGAATTAGGACAAATTGCACATAATGCCGATGGTCAAGAACGCATGGTTGCTCGGTGGTTGCTCGCGTGTACGCCCTACAACCCGGTACGGGATAACACTGGCCGACACGTCGGCGTGGACGATCCCGACCACAGCGATACAAAACAACACTTGATGACCCGGAGTGATATTTACCGAGGATTCTCATAATCCGTGGGTCGTGGGTTCAAGTCCCACCCGCCCTACTCTCTAAAACTGCGTTCGACCTGGGAGTTGTCAGCTGCCGGCGTGTCTTTCGTCCGGCGGGCCTCGAGATGGGAGACCGAAGGGAGACCGCCCGTTTCGGACGCCTCTCCGACAATCACCTTCCGAGGTACCAGCGGCGCCTGTGTCTCCAGGTATGCCGATCATTCCCGGAGAACGCCGATGACCTGCGAAAGCAGCGCAGCCCGCGAGTTGATCTCCGTAGCTCGGAAAAGGGTCCGGGACCGGCTGCCCCGCCTGGGTGAACTCGTCGACGCCCGCTGAGTCGGCACGCGCGAAGCAACAGTACCTGCTCGTCCAACAACCGTCACACGCAGTGTTTGAACTGGTCGGTTAAGTGCGCCGAGCGTGTTCTCGCTCAATCAACTTGTCATATTTACGATCGGAGCCAGTGCAGCGCTGGGTCCCCGAACGCTGGGTCCCCGAGCGTTGGCTTGAGCGGATAAGGTTCGCCAAGTCGAGGTCACTGATGGCGATGATCGAAAGTCGAGGCGTCGTTGTCCGCGCGGGCATCGTTGAACACCGGCGTTCAACCCAGTCGCTCGGCCAGCTCTCGGGGTATCTCGTGAGGGTCGCTTTGGAGGTCTGGGTCGGCGCCGTGTCGGAGAAGCGCCGCGACGACATCAAGGTGCGGCGTAGCCATCCGCCCAGTCGACGATCCGGTCGGCGAGTGCTTTGACGGCAGCCGCGACGCCGGGAGCGCCTGGACCGCCGGCTGCGTCGATGACGCTGAGTGTGGGCCGAGTATGGAACACCGCTCGGCCTGGCGTCGGTTCGACCAAGCTGTACCGATACCACATCGCCATGGTGGTGGCGCGCTCCGCGCCGGCTGCTGATCCAACTCAACCGCCACCAGATCTCGGCCCGCCGGGGCGCGATCATCTGACGCGGCCACCATCGCCAGCGCCGTTGCGTTGCTTCCTGGACTTCCCGGTGGCGCCTATGACCCGTAGCCGATACTCGGGTTCGACGGTTCAGGAGTCGCGGCGGGCATTCCTTCGCGGCGCGATGAAGACGGCCCAGGCGGTTATGCCCAGGCCCGGACCGATGGACGAACCTAGCGCGACACCGTAGGCGAGGTTGTCGAAAAAGCCCCCGACGACGACGCCGACGACGACGCCGAAGGCAGCGCCAAATGCGATCCAGATCCCGAGATTTGCCCAGATCCCGAGACCTGGGGCGGGCGGGGGCGTGTTGTTGTTCGTCATTGCATCTCTCCCAAGGACGGGGGCGGACAGGGCTGACAATCTGGCGGCTCATCACGGCGGATGTTGGTGTTCGCGTTGTCCGGTGTCCGGAGCGGCCGAGTGCTGGCCGCGCCTACGCCGTGGCACGGCGGATGAGCCTGTACCCGCCGACCGCGAACGCGGCGGCCACCAGGATCGGCCAGCCGGCGAGCAGCGCCGTGGGGGACTGGTCGAGCAACCAGCGGCCGATCGCATGCCATTGCCGGGTCCACGTGATCAGCGCGGCGGCCAGCCCGAGCGCTGTGAACGCCAGGGTGAGGCTGGCGAGGACGCCGGTGGTGCCCCAGCGCAGGTACAACGTGCCGAACAGGATCCCGAGGTGGGTCACGACCAGCATGGGTACCGCGTACCCGAGCAGGAGCAGCATCGGGTTGGCGTCATCCATGAACGGCAGGTCGAAGAAGCGCATCCTCATCCCCCAGTAGCCGGTGGCCTGTTCCAAAGCGCGCAGCAGGCAGAGCACCAGCGCGTAGAGCACCGACTGGACGACCGCGAGCAGCGACCAGGCCAGGTAGAACTCCCGGCGGGTCACGCTCATGCCCAGCGCGTAGGGGAAGATCTGGGTGACCGAGACGGCGGCCATCGCGATCGCGATGCCGCACAGGGGGACCAGGCCGCCGGTGGTCGTCACGCCGTCGCCCGGGTCGTAGTTCGCCATGACGCTCAACAGGTTGATGCCGAACGCGACGGCCACCATGCTCCACGTCCAGCCCAGGATCTGCGGCCAGGCCGGCATCTGGAGACGGGCCACCTGACGGATGCGGTTCATCGGGCGGTCTCCCGGTCCGCCGGCGCCGTTGTCGTCGGCGGTACGGTCAGGCGGACCACGAGTTGCTGCAGCGACAGCGGCTCCAGCTCGACGTTCAGCGCCTGCGCGAGCGCCTTCGCGTGCGGTCCGAGCCCATCGAGGATGGTCGACCGGACCAGGCCGCTCAACCGCTCGCGGTGCAACTCGGTGCGTCCGGCGGCGAACCCGTCCACGGCCTCCGCCCGCCCGGTGGCCGCCACCGCCCGCCCGCGCAGGTCGTCGGCGTCCTCATCGAGCAGCAGCCGGCCACGGTCGATGAGCAGCACCCGCTCGACCAGATCGCTCACCTCGTCGATGAGGTGGGTGGACAGCACCACGGTGCGGGGATGCCCGGCGTAGTCGGCGAGCAGACGGTCGTAAAAAAGCTGCCGGGCGGCCGGGTCGAGCCCGAGGTACGGCTCGTCGAAGAACGTCAGGGGCGCCCGCGCGGCCAGCCCGACGGTCACGCCGAGGGCCGACAGCATGCCCCGCGAGAGCCTGCGAACCAGCCGCCCGGCCGGTAACTGGAAGTCCGCGGCGAGGCCGTGCGCGAACGTGTCGTCCCAGTTCGCAAACAGCCGGCGTGCGGTGTGAAAGACGTGGCGCACGGTGTAGACGTGGGGGTAGCGCTGGCTCTCCCGGACGAAACAGACCTTCGACAGGACGGCCGGGTTCTCCACCGGTGGCGCGTCGAAGACCGACACGTTCCCCGACGACGCGAACGCCTGCCCGGTGAGGATCTGCATCAGGGTGGTCTTGCCCGCGCCGTTGCGCCCGAGCAGGCCGTAGATCGTGTGCTCGGCCAGCGCGAAGCTCACGTCGTCGAGCGCCGTGACGTCACCAAAGCGCTTGGTCACCCCGTGTGCGGTTACTACCGCCGTCATCCCAGGTCCCTCCCGACAACCGCACCGAATGAATCGATCATCTTCATCAGCTCGTCGTGGCCGATGCCGAGCTTGCGGGCCTCGGCGAGCAGGGGTTCCACGTACTGTTCGGTGAACCGTTCCCGTCGCCGCTCGCGCAGCCTGGCCCGGGCGCCACTGGCGACGAACATGCCGATGCCGCGTCGCTTGTAGAGCGTTCCCTCCGACACGAGCTGGTTGACGCCCTTGGCCGCGGTGGCCGGGTTGATCCGGTGAAAGGCGGCAAGCTCGTTGGTGGACGGGACCTGGGCCTCCTCCACCAGCGACCCGTCGATGATCGAGTTCTCGATCAGCTCGGCGATCTGAAGGAAGATCGGTCGGTCGTGGTCCATCGCTGGCTTAGCCGCCCAACTGGTTAGCTACATGTGTAACTAACCATGCAATCTTGCGCCGCGGCTGTCAAGCCACCCGGGCGTCCCGCGACCTCTGCGCCTGCCGAAAATTACGTCCGTGCAGTTCAAGCCGCATGTGAGTACTCGTGGAGGACACCGCCGAGCCGATCTCGTCGGCGTACCTTCAGGTCGATGATTCGCTCTGAATCCGTGATCGGATCGGGGACGGTCTCGATGAAGTCGCAGGCCAGCAGGGCATCGGCTTGCGAGCGCAGGAAGTCGGCCCACGTGGTGGACGCCCGTTCGGGTGCCGGGTCAAGGCTCTCCTGCTTGAGGATCTCCCATACCGTGGACGGCGCGACCTTGATGCCGAGCGTGGTGAGCTCACCGTGGATCCGCCGGTAGCCCCAGCTCGGGTTCTCCCGGACCAGGCGCCGAATGAGGGCGCGGATGGAGCGGACGGTGGGTGCGCCCGGGCCGCTTCGGCCGGCAGATACGGGCGTGACGCCGTCGCATCAGGTCGCGGTGCCAGCGCAGGACAGTGTCCGGCCGGACGAGAAGCCGCAACCGGCGCAGAACCTCGCGGGGCAGCGAGGTCAGGAGAGCAGCAAGGAAGGCCCGCCCTCGGGCGCGAATCGCACTTTGCTGTCAGCGCCGAGTTGGCGTTCAAGGATGGCGATCTGGTGACGCAGCACGAGAATCTCCACGTCCTTGTCCCGATCGCTCATGGGGAGCAACCGCAGCGCGGCGAAGGGCATTCGTAACGGTGAGGCAGGCCAGGCGAAGGAGCACAGCGGATCATCCTGCCGTACCCGCTTCCGCCTCCCTGGTGACCGGAACTCGCGCATGCCACGCGAAGCCCTTGCAGAGTCATGACCTGCGCGGATGTAATTATCGGCAGGCGCAGAGGAGAAGCTGGCGCACGCCTATCTCACCGTCGTGGGACGGATGACGGGCCGCTTCCTCGACGAGGACTGGTTCCATACCCTGGGCCGTACCTATGGCGTCCCCTCCGGTTCGGCCTGAGCCTGGGTCCGGCTCGGCCTCGCGTGACCCACGCCGGCCGCTTCCCCTCCTGATCGCGGCCAGGTCCTTCGGCGAAGCGCACAGACCTGGCCGGATTCTTTTCCTCTCCTTCGGCTTACTTGAGGATGATGTCCTTCAATTCGGCCAGAGTTTGGATTCGATAGGTGGCTTGCGCGAAGTCGTTTGATTGGGTGAAGTCGTTGTGGACGACAGCACACTCAATACCGGCCGCCACGGCCGACTTCAGCTCTCTGGACGAGTCCTCAACGACCAGTGTCTCTTCCTTGGTGGCTCCGAAGCGTCTCAGGCCGATCAGGTACGGGTCTGGATGCGGCTTGGCGAGCTCGTAATCCTCGCGAACGACGACGAGATACATGAATTGCTTGATCTGGCGCTTCTCATGGATGAGCTCGAAATCCGCGCGTTCGGCGGTTGTCACGATGGCCGTCCGGACGTGTTTTGACAGCTCGGCCGGAGCTTCCACGACGCCTTCGATCTCGATGGATTCTGT
Source organism: Nonomuraea sp. KM90 (assembly GCF_052246675.1). NCBI lineage: Bacteria > Bacillati > Actinomycetota > Actinomycetes > Streptosporangiales > Streptosporangiaceae > Nonomuraea > Nonomuraea sp. KM90. The sequence goes on from NZ_JBQQCB010000073.1 coordinate 27,462, forward strand.
TCTCAGATACTCTTGATAGTAATCATTACGAAGCTGACGCTGCCTGCTGATGGTCTGCTCATCGACGCCGGCCGCCCTGGCTTGGGCCCAGGTGCCCAAACCTTGACTCATCTCCCGAAGGTACTGGTCCTGGTCCAGGGTCAAGCCGATGTCCGCGAGGGCGCGTTCCCCGGCCTTGTAGTACCAGAACTCGGTGTCCACCAGAACACCATCGTGATCGTAGAGTACGTACTTTCACTGCCTCGATCCCTCCCGGTGGCCGCAGCGGCCGGCTGCGCCCTCGCAGGAGCCCCGCTGGATTTTTGGACGCCGTCCGTTCAGAAATATTCGAGCGGTTCTGAACTCTATCGAGGTCTCGGCGGGGATGCTCGGAATCGGCTCGGTGCAGGGGTTGCACACAACGGCACGGCGGCCCGACAACGCGCGGCGATCAGATCACCTCGGCCTCGAGACAGGTGTGAAGGCGTAGCCGACAATTCTGATACCCAGGGGGCAGCGAACTCGTCGTCAGGTGGAAGGCCCGTCACTATCTCTGATCCGGCGTCAGGACGTGTCGGGTCCGGTCCCCGAGCCAGGCCGCTTCGAGGATCGCGGTCAGACTGGCGGTGTCGGTCGGGCCTGGATGGTTCTGGATCAAGCGGGTGACGCCACTGGCCATCTCCGCGAAGCGCGGGAGGTCGGCGCGTGCCACGCCGATGTCCGCCAAGGTGGTGGGGATGCCGATGTCGGCAAGGAGTCCGTCGAGCCAGGTGAGGAACGTGTCTGCGGCCTCGGCATCCGAGGCGTCGGTCACGTCGAGCCCGCACACACCGGCGAGGATGGCCAACCGGTCGCCGATCGCATGCCTGGCCGCGTCCAGCGCGTAGGGCAGCAGCAGCCCGACGCCCAGGCCGTGCGGTGTGTGGGTGGCTGCGCCGATGGGGTACTGAAGAGCGTGCGGAGCCGCGTTGCCTGCGTGGGAGAACGCGAGCCCGGCCAGCATGGACCCATAGGACATGTTCGCGCGCGCGTCCTTGTCGCCTCCGTCCCTGACGACATGGGGCAGGCTGCGGGCGATCCGCTCCGCGGCCAGGAGCGCGTAGTGATCGGTGATGGGGTTGCGGCCGAGGAAGACCTGCTCCACCGGGTCGCGCGGTCCGTGGGCCCGGGGTCGCGCGGTGTAGCTCTCCACCGCGTGACAGAACGCGTCGATGCCGGAGTGGGCAGTGACGGTCGCCGGGCAGGTGTAGGTGAGCTCGGGGTCGACGATGGCGAAGTCGGGCACGATGTGGACGCTGGAGACCCCCACCTTCAGCTCGCGGTCCGGGTCGGTCAACACCGAGACGGGCGTGAGCTCGGAGCCGGTGCCTGACGTCGTCGGGACCGCGACGAGAGGCATCGTCGGCCCCGGCACCTTCGACTCCCCGTAGAAGTCGCGCGGCGTCCCACCGTGGCACCGGATGACACCGACGATTTTGGCGAGGTCGATCACCGTGCCACCCCCGATGGCGAGGATTACGTCGGCGTCCACCTCCGCGGCGACCGAGACGGCCAGGGTGACATCGGTGAGTGGCACGTCCGGAGTCGCGTCGGCGAACACCCCGACGACTTCGACCTTCTCCCGTACGGCGGCCACGATCTCGGCCACGCCCGGCTGCCCCAGAAGAACCCGGTCGGTCACGATGAGGACTCGCGAGCCACACTCGGCCACCACTCGTGGGATGTTCTGCGCGACCCCTTCGCCCACTATCAGCTGGCGTGGTCCGCGGACGGTCTCAAGCATGTCAGTGCCTCTCTGGAACGTCGGCGGTGATTTGCTGAGCGGACGTCCGGGTCACCTGCGCGACCGGGACGGCGTCGGCAAGGTTGGCTGCCGGGTGGCGCAGGCGCGCGCGCCGGGCTCCCGGGCTCGGTCGTGCCCGGGCCGGCCTCGGGGGTCCATCGCGATGAAGACGTCGCCCTTGGTGGGCTGGTCAGTCGGGTCGAGGGTCCCGCGGACATCGTCGCCAAGGGCGGTACGAGTCAAGGTCGCGACCAGCACCTCGATCATGAGCCCGAGGGCGTAGCCTTTGGGACCGCCGAAAGGGCTGATCGCCCCATCCACCGCCGCGGCCGCGTCTGTGGCGCGCACACCGGCGGAGTCGACGGCGTCCCCTGGTGCCGGCGGATCCGTGCCGACCATGGCCCGGGTCCCGCTCCACGGGTGGAGGCCGGTCTGGTCATGTACGCACGGGGCGTGGTGATCCTCTGCGGGCACCCGGAGCGGCAGGCCGGTCACGGGAGGTCGATCGCCGCGTAGGTGACGTCGAGGTACTCAAGGATGCCCTCGTGCGACCCCTCCTTGCCGATCCCGGACTGCTTCACACCTCCGAACGGAGCTGACGGGTCCGAGATCAGACCACGGTTGATGCCGAGCATCCCCGTCTCCAGCCCCTCGGCGAACCGGAGCGCCCGCTGGAGGTCACGGGTGAAGACGTATCCGGCCAGGCCGTGCTCGGTGTCGTTGGCCTTCGCCATCACCTCGTCGTCGGACGTGAACGAGATGATCGGGGCCACCGGGCCGAAGATCTCCGCCTCCAGCATCCGCGCGTCTTCGGGCACGTCGACGATGACCGTAGGCGGGTAGAAGTGGCCCGGCCCATCCGGACGCTCGCCGCCCACCAAGACACGGGCTCCGCGATTGACCGCGTCGGCGACGAGCTCGTCGATCTTGGTGACCGAGGCCTCGTCGATCAACGCCCCGACGTCCACACCGTCGTCGAGACCATGGCCCACCGAGAGCGCGCCCATCCGCTTGGCGAAGCGCGCCGTGAACTCCTCGCGCACCGGCTCCTCGACGTAGATTCGGTTGGCCGCGATGCAGGACTCCCCGATGTTGCGCATCTTGGCCACCATGGCACCGTCGAGCGCGACGTCCAGGTCCGCGTCGGCACACACGATCAAGGCCGCGTTGCCGCCCAGTTCCATGGAGGTGCGCAGCACGTTGTCCGCCGCCTGTCGTAGCAGCACGCGCCCGACCTCGGTCGACCCGGTGAACGAAAGCTTGCGGGTCCGACGGTCGGCCAGCAGTGCTGAGACCACCTCGCCGGCACGCTTGGTTGTCACGACGTTGACGACGCCCGGGGGAACGCCGGCCTCCTCCATGATGCGGGCCAGGAACAGCATGGTGAGTGGCGTCTGGGCTGCCGGCTTGGTGATCGTCGTGCAGCCCGCCGCCAGCGCAGGAGCGATCTTGCGGGCACCCATGGCCAACGGAAAGTTCCAGGGCGTCACGAAGACGCACGGTCCGACCGGCCTCGGCACGGTGAGGATGCGATATCCACCAGCGGGAGCGGTGTTGTAGCGCCCCTCGACGCGCACCGCCTCCTCGGCGAACCAACGGAAGAACTCGGCGCCGTAGGCCACCTCTCCCCGAGCCTCCGCGAGCGGCTTGCCCATCTCGAGCGTTATCAGCCGGGCGACCTCCTCGGATCGCTCGGTCAGTGCCCGGTACGTCGCGGTCAACAACTCTGACCGTTTTCGCGGCGGGGTCGCCGCCCACTCCGCCATTGCCTTGCTCGCCACGTCCAGAGCGGCGAGCCCGTCAACGACGTCGGCGTCCGCCACCTCGGCGATGGTCTTGCCGGTGGCCGGGTCCTCGACGACAAAGGTGGCTCCGCCGGCGGCGTCGCGCCAGGCGTCGCCGATCCGGAGCCGCCGGTGCTCGGGGGCCAGGACGTTCATCGGGTCACTCATTGCGTCGCCTCCTGTGATGTTCTTGGTGATGTCCGGCGTGACCTCAGCGATCGCGCCACGCGCGTTGACGAACGGGTCACACGACCTCGTCGGGGTGGAGGTTGCCGAGCGGGTCGAATGTGGCCTTGGCCCTGGCTGCGGGGCGACGCCCCGTGCCACCGATCGCCTTCTCGGGCCATGGCTGCTTCAGCGTCGTCAGGCCGTGCTCACCGGTGACGGTCGGCCGAGGCTCGATTGCCACGTGCCGGCACATATTGACGTCGCCGCCCTGCGCGATTACCTCCCGGCCTCGGACATCGCCAGCCCGGTGCGCGCATCGAAGAGGTGCGCACGGTTGAGGTCGACCGTGACAAGCAGCCGCTCGCCCGGCGTACCGGTAACGGTGGTTCGTGCCTTGACCTTGAGGATCGCCGTCCCCACTCGGACGTCGACCACCGTTCGGTCACCGAGCGGCTCAAGGCCGTAGAGCTCACCCGACAACGACGCGTCCCCACGCTGCTCGACGGACAGGTCCTCCGCGCGCAGGCCCAGCAGCAGCGGACGACTGTCCTCGGCCGTGGTCCAGCGGGGCCGCGGCAGCGTCCAGCCTTCCGCCCCGACCAGACGATCTCCCTCGGCGTGGCAGGCGAGCAGGCTGATCGGCGGGCTCCCGACGAATCCCGCGACCCACTGGTTGGCTGGACGCTCGTACACCTCGGTCGGCGTTCCGACCTGTTGCACCTTCCCCTCCTTGAGGACCGCGACCTGGTCGGCCATGGACAGGGCCTCGACCTGGTCGTTGGTCACGTAGACGAAGGTTGCTCCGAGGCTCCGGTGGATGCGGGTGAGCTCGGTGCGCATCTCGACGCGGAGCTTGAGGTCGAGGTTCGTCAGCGGCTCGTCCATGAGAAACGCGCGTGGGCGACGGACCAGTGCCCGGGCCAGGGCAACACGCTGCATCTCACCGCCCGACAACTGCGCCGGACGACGCTGCAGCAGACGTTCGATGTGCAGCAGGCTCGACATCTGCTCGACGGCAGCGGCGATCTCGCTCGAAGAACAGCGGCGTGCCCGTAGCGGCGAAGCGATGTTCTCGTACGCCGTGTGTCGCGGGTAGAGGGCGTAGTTCTGGAAGACCATGGCCAGGTCGCGTGCGGCCGGGGCGTCACCGGTCGCGTCCCTCCCGTCCAGATGCACCGACCCGGCGTCAAGCTTCTCAAGGCCGGCGATCGCTCGCAGGGTCGTCGTCTTGCCTGCCCCGGAGGGTCCGAGCACGACGAAGAACGATCCGTCCGGTACGTCCAGCGTCACCCCGTCCAGGGCCTGGACTTTACCGAAGGACTTGCACAGCCCGTGCACTGCCACGGTTCCCATCAGGCCACCAGCTCTTCCGTGCTCACGTCGTAGACCGCCGGGGTCCCGCCGGTGTGCCGCAGCCCGACCGGTGCGTCAGCGGCGAAACGGACAGTCGGTGGCATCCGAACCCGTACGTCGCGCCGGCCGCCGTGGTCGACCACGTAGATGATTTCGTCGCCCAGCCACTCCGCCGAGACCACGCGGGCCGGGACCGAACGTTCCGCCCGTGGTTCTGTGACTTCCAGCGCCTCCGGCCGGACGCCTGCGACCAGACGACGGTCGCGCGGCAGGCCTGGCGGTGGCGTGAGGGCCAGTCCGCCCTGGCTGCGCAGCTTCCCGTCGGCCACCTCCACCTCGATCAGGTTCATCGGCGGGGAGCCGATGAACGCGGCGCAGAAAAGACTCGCCGGACGGTCGTAGACTTCCAGCGGCGTGCCGATCTGCTCGACGCGGCCCTTGTTGAGGATGGCGATTCTGTGACCGAGCGACATCGCCTCGACTTGGTCGTGGGTGACGTAGACCATCGTCGTCCCCAGCTCCCCCTGCAGGTGCTTGATCTCCGTGCGCATGTCCGCCCTCAGCTCCGCGTCCAGATTGGTGAGAGGTTCGTCCATGAGGAATGCGCGCGGTCGTCGTACCAGGGCGCGAGCAAGCGCGACGCGCTGCTGCTCCCCGCCGGACAGCCGGCGCGGTCGCCGGTCCAGGAGCGGACCGAGCCGCATCAGCCGGGCGGCCTCGTCGACCCGCTCGCGCACCTCCGCCTTGGGCAGTCCCTCGGCCCGCAGTGGGAACGCCAGGTTGTCGCGGGTTCTCAGATGCGGGTAGAGAGCGTAGAACTGGAACACCATGGCGATGTCGCGCTCGGCGGGCGGCAGGTCGTTGACCAGCGTGTCGCCGATGCGGATGTCGCCCGTCGTCTGCCTCTCCAGGCCGGCTATGGCCCGCAGCGTGGTCGTCTTGCCGCAACCCGAAGGGCCGAGCATCACGAACAGCTCGCCGTCGCCGATGGACAGGTCCACGTGATCGACTGCGACCGTCCCGTCCGGGTAGCGCTTGTGCAGAGCCGTCACCTCGATGCCCGCCATCAGCGTCGCACCGCCCCGAGCGTCACACCGGCGACGAGGTGCTTGCGCACCAGGTAGGCGAAGACGAGCACCGGTAGGGCGAACACTACGGAGGCGGCGGCCACGAGACCCCAGTCCACAGTGGTTCCACCGATGAGGCCGGCGATGGCAGGTGGGGCCGTCCGCACGTCGTCGCTGGAGGTGAGGAAAATGGCGAACACGAACTCGTTCCACGAGAAGATGAGTGCGAAGACCGCCGTCGCGGCGATGCCGGGCAGGAGCAGGGGAAGGGTGAATCGCCAGAACGCCTGCAAGCGGGTGTAGCCGTCGAGCATGGCGGCATCCTCGTACTCTGCGGGCACCTCGTCGACGAACCCCTTCATCATCCAGATCGTGAACGGGACGTTGAACGCGGCGTAGATGAGAATCAGGCCGAGCTTGGTGTCGATGAGTCCGACTTGGCGGTACATGAGGAAGATCGGGATCACGACCACCACGGGCGGCATGAAGCGGGTGGACAGGATGAAGAACAGTTGGTCCTTCTTGGCCTTCACGGCGAAGCGTGAGTAGGCCCAGGCCGCCGGGACCCCCAGCACGGTGGCCAGCGCCGTGGAGACCCCGGCGACCACGACGGAGTTGAGGAACGAGGCGGACAAGGTCGAACGACCGCCGCCGGAGGCGACGAACACGTCCTTGAAATGGTCCATAGTGACCTTGAAGTCGAAGAACTTGGCCGGGATGGCGTAGACGTCCCGGTTCTCCTTGATGGACGTCTCGATCATCCACAGCACCGGAAAGAGCATCACGACGGCCAGCACGGTCAGCAGCGCGACCTCCAGCACGGAGCGGCCCCTGCCGCCGAAGCGGCGCGCGGGGGGCGTGTGATCCCGGCCAGGACCTGTGGACACGGCCTCGTCAACGGACAGGGCCATCAGTCCTCCTTGAGCTTGTTCAAGTAGCGCAGGTAGAGCTGCGTAAGGACGATGACGACGAGGACCATGAGGATCCCGTACGCCGAGGCGGTTCCGGTGTTGAAGCCCAGGAACGCGACCTTGTAGACGTGGAACGACAACGTCTCGGTGGCGACCCCCGGACCTCCGCTGGTGAGGATGTAGACGAGGTCGAACAGCCGGAAGGCCTCGATGGCCCTGAACAACACGGCGATGAGGAGCAGCGGCCACACCAGCGGAAGAGTGATGGTGCGGAACTGGAACCACTCGGACGCCCGATCGATCGAGGCGGCCTCGTACAAGTACCTGGGAACCGCGGTGAGGCCCGCAAGTGCGATGAGCATGATGAACGGCGTCCATTGCCAGGTGTCGACCAGGATCAGGGAAATCAGTGCCGTTCGCTGCCGGGTGAGCCACTCCACCTGCCCCAGGCCGAGCGAGCCGAGCAGGCTGTTGATCACGCCGAATTGCGCGTCGAGCATGAATCGCCAGAACAGCCCGACCACGACCGGCGACAGCATCATCGGAACCAGGAACAGAGTGGTCAGCAGTCCTCGCCCGTGCGTGCGCCGTGAGATCAGGTAGGCGATGGCGAAACCGAGCACGGTCTGCAGGGCGACCGCGCCGAACACGTAGATCAACGTCGTCAAGGCCCTCAGGTGGACCTGCGCCGAAGTCACGATGGCGGTGTAGTTCTCGAACCAGATGAACTGGGCGGGCCCGCCGCGGGTGGCCGAGTAGTCGGTGAAAGACAGGTACAACGCCCACAGCAACGGGAACACCGACATCGCGAGCAACAGCAGCAGCGCGGGAGAGATGAAGGCCACGGCGAGCCCGCGGTCGCTCAGGCGGCGGGACCGACCCGGTGCGGGCGGCGTCGCAGCCGCCGCCTGCACCGGGTGGTCGGTCGTCAGAGGGGCGGAGTCACTCACAGTCCGCCGCCGCCCTTGCGGCTGCTGGCGTTGAGCACGCCCTGCTGCTCCTTGGCGATGTCGTCGAGCGCATCCTTCGGCGTCTTCGCGCCGTTGAGAGCCGCGTTCACGTTGGTGTTCTCAATGTCGACGAGGCGCGCGTACTCGGGCACGTTCCACATGTCCCGCATCCGCGGAACCGAGTCGGTGTACACCTGGTTGAACGGCTGGGCATTGAGGAACTCGGGCGACTCCAGGGCGTCCGTACGCGATGGCACGCCACCAGCCGCGGCCCACTTCTTCTGGATGTCAGCCTGCTCGAACCACTTCATGAAGTTCAGGGCCTCCGCCTGGTTCGCCTCGGGCGAGTAGGCCGACACGTGCATTCCCATGCCGCCGAGAGGCACCAGGTTCGTCTTCTGGCTCGGCAGGGTGGCAAAACCCAGCTTGTCGAGAATCTGCTCCCGCGTGGTGCCGAGCGTCGACTGCTTCGGGTCAAGCAGGCCGCCGCTCGCGGCGATCCAGTTGAACGCGATGCATGCCTTGCCCTGGGCGACCGCCGCGTTCACCTCGTCGATGAACCAGTTGCCGGAGCCCTTGGCGGTCAGCGGCTTCATCTTGTTGACCAGGACGTCCATCGCCTCCTGGCCCGCAGTGTCGTTGAGGACGCCGTCGATCTTGCGCGTCTTGGGGTCCCAGAGGTTGCCGCCGTAGACGCCGTTGACCGTGTTGTAGGTCACGGCCGCGGCGTCGGAGCCGTTGGCCTGGTGGAAAGCCAGCCCGCTGACGCCAGGGTGGTCCGCCTGGCACTTCTCGGCGACTGAGATCATCTGGTCCCAGGTCTGCGGTGGCTTGTCGCCGATCAGGTCCTTGCGGTAGATCATCGTCCAGGTGTCGCCGAGCAGCGGCAGTCCGTACAGGCTGGCGTTTTCGTCGCGCTTCCCGGTCTCCGCCTGGGGGAACTGGCCGTAGGCCGCCAGGAGGTACGGGTTGTAGGCCTTGACGTCGATGTTCTTCTTGACGAAGTCGGTGATGTCGAGGATGTTGCCGTTCGTCACGGCCTCGCCGATGTGTTGCGAGTCCAGGATCGGGATGTCGAAGTCGGTCTTGTGTGCGGCGAACTGGGTGAACATCGCGTCGTGCCAGTTCGCGTTCGGCACGGTCTTGACCTTGATGGTCACGTTCGACCGCTCCTTGGTGTACTCCGCGTTCGCGAAGGCTTCCAGCGCGTGGGCGGGGGGCCAGTCGAACCAGATGAAGCTGAGGGTCAGCGGATCCTTGGTGAGCTCCGGGATGGTCGCCGGTGCCTTGGGCGCGCTGTCGGCCTGGCCGCCGCAAGCCGCCACGGTCGTGGCCACTAACATGGCCGCCGTCGCCAGCTGCACCTTTCGCCCGGGAACGGACAATCGTCCTATTCGCTGTGGATACCGCATCTTCTTGCCTGCTTTCTGGGTGGGGACTTCTGGAGCCTTGCTGCGTGCTTCGCCGAGCAGTTGCTGGGTTGTTCAGGCGTGTTGCCGGCTGTCGCAGGGGCTGACCCGCAGACCGGCGTCACGAGTACGCCGCGATGTAATGGGGCTTCAAGCAGTCGAGAAGGCCTTCGGTCCTGGTGCGGCCCGGTGGCGAACCGAATAGGACGTCGAGCATGCTCATGGGGGCTCCAACTGATCGAAGCGGAGCGATGGCGGGCGGTTCCCCGATGGGTGAAGGATGGCTGGCGTCCGCCACCTTTCCTATACGATCCGAGTGGGAGCGTCAACATCCCGCAGTGTTGCGACCGATGTCAACAGGTTCCCGAAGACGCAAGAAAGGACCTCACGTCACGATGGACGACGAAGCGGTGATCGCGCGGCGCCGTGGGGCCATGACGGGCGGAACGCCGCCGGGAAGATCTCGCGGCCGGCTTGCCGACGAGGTTTACGACACGCTGCTCGGACAGATGATGTCGCTACGGATCGAGCCTGGCTCCCGCGTCACGATCGACGTACTGGCGCGAGAGCTGGGGGTCTCACAGACGCCGATCCGAGACGCTCTGAACCGCATGGAGGCCGAGGGCCTGGTCGTGCGTGTGCCCCATGCCGGCTATCGCATTCCCCCCCAAATCACCCGTCACCGATTCGAGGACATGCTTGAGGTCCGCCTGCTCCTCGAGCCCGCAGCGGCGCGCAGATCCGCCGAACGCGCATCCTTGAAGCAGGTGGCCGGTCTGCGACGAATGCTGGAGGAGATGGCGGAGTTGGAGGGGGGCGACGGGCCCATGGCCTATGGCGCCTTCGGGCTACGCGACGCCGCTTTTCACGATCTCGTCGCCCTGAGCGCGGAGAACCAGGTCATCCGCGAAGCGCTCGCTCGCCTGCACACCCACGTGCACCTGTTCCGGCTTCTCCACGACACCCAGGTCACTCACTTGGCCATGGCCGAGCACGAAGAAGTTCTGGCCGCGATCGCCGCGCGTGACCCCGACGCCGCCGCCTACGCCATGCGCCGGCACATCCTGTTGTCCGGCGAGCGGTTCCGACGATTGTTCGACGAGGCCGAGGGCGCGGACGGAATGGCGGTAGAGGCTTGACGGGCGGGCTGGGCCGAGGAATGCTGACTCAATCCGATCGGATCGGATTGGATCCACCTCACCCGCCCCAGATGCGAGGAGAAGCAGGTGCCCAGAGCGCTGCTCCTGACCGGCGACGCCGCCGAGGAGCTCGACACCATGTATCCCTACTATCGCGTGCAGGAGGGCGGCTGGGACGTTGACGTCTCGTCACGAACGATGCGTGACGTTCAGCTGGTCATCCACGAGTTCGACCCCAACTCCGACGCCTACGTGGAGAAGAACGGCCGAAAGTTGCCGGTCGACGTGCCCTGGGCCGAGGTCGACGTCGAGCGCTATGACGCCCTCATCATCCCTGGGGGACGTGCCCCCGAGTGGATCCGGGTCGACGCCGACGTCAGGCGCATCACCGAGCACTTCTTCGCGCGCAACCTCCCGATCGCGCTGGTGTGCCACGGCGCTCAGGTGCCAGCTGTGTACGGGCTGCTGAAGGGGCGAAAGACGGCGTGCTTCCCTCCCATCACCGGTGACATGGAGAACGCGGGCGCGACGGTCATCGACGCTCCCGACGTCGTGGACGGCAACCTCGTCTCCTGCCGGGGGTGGCCCGACATGCCGCAATTCGGCAGGGCGATGATGGAGGTCTTCTCGAAGTCCATCACCTCCGCATCGGCATGAGCACACCTGGCCTGTCCCGGTGACGGCACTTCGGACCGTCACAGTCGACGGCTCCCCCGTCCACGTCCTGGAGAGCGGCACCGGGCCCGCGGTGCTGATGCTGCACGGCTCCGGACCCGGTACGACCGGATCCGGAGCCTGGGCGACGACGGCACAGGCGCTGGGGACGTCCTGGCACCTGGTGGCTCCTGACCAGGCGGGGTTCGGCCGTACACCGATCCCGGCCGACTCCAGGGGTGGGCTCCGGCTGTGGACGGAGCAGGCCGCGGGCCTGATGGATGCTCTCGGTGTCGAGCACTACGCCGTGGTGGGCCACTCCATGGGAGGTGCCGTGGCGCTGGCGTTGGCGGCCGCGCGTCCCCAGCAGGTCACCCGTGTCGTGGCGGTCTCGACGATGGGCGCCCCCGGGGCGCCGCTGTCCGCCGAGCTCGACGCGGTCTGGGCCGCCGCCGCCGACCCGCTCGGGCCACGAGACATGTTGAGTCGCCTCGTCCTCGACCAAGCGCTCGTGACCGAGTCGGCCGTCGCTGCCCGTGCAGCCGCGATGCGAGCGGGGGCGGCCGCATTCGCGTCGTTGTTCCCTCCACCCAGGGCACGTTGGGCCGACGACCTCACCCTCTCGGCGCAAACGCTGGCGGGGGTCCGCGCGCCCGTGCTGCTCGTCCACGGCGCCGAGGACCGAGTCACCCCGCTCGGGACGGCAGTCCTGCCCCTGCTCGAACACCTGGCCGATGTCCGTCTGTACGTGCTCGGCCGATGCGGGCACGTGCCGGCGCTCGAACACCCGCACGACTTCAGGCGACTCCTGTCGTGCTTCCTCGGCCGGGAACGAGGTCCCTAATTGCGGCGACAGGTCCGCAGCCCGTGGCGGCGTCGACCGTTGATCGCGTACGAGTCCTACAGGGTGCCGCCCCGGGCGGCGCGGCGGCGCTCGGTGAGCCGCCGGGCCTTGGCCGTGTTGCCGCAGTCGGCCATGCGGCACCAGCGGCGGGAGCCGTTGCGGCTCTGATCGAGGAACAGCCACCCGCAGCCGCCGTCGCGTATGGGGCAGCGGCGTACCCGGGTCAGGTCGGCCGTCCGCAGGACGTCGAGTGCGGCCTCGGCGACCCGGTCGGGTATCAGCATGGCGGGTATCGTGCCGTAGGTGAGCCGCACCTGCGGCGGGTCGCCTCTGTCGAGCACCAGCGCGGCTCTGGCGGCTGCCCCGGCCCATCGCTCGTGCAGCGCGACCAGCGCGGCCCCGGCCGCGATCGGATCCCCCTCGCCCGCGTCGCCCGCCGGCCCGCCGTCGGCGGGCCGGATGGTTGCGAGCGCCACGAGGTGCAGCCCTTCCCGGATGTCCCGTACGGTGGCCAGCCCCGCCTGCGCCGACGCGGGATCGTCGTGCCACGCCTGGCCGACCCGATCGCGCTCCGCGTCGCTGATCAGGCCTGCCCTGGCCGCCCAGCGCAGCAATGCGGGGGCGTCGGACAGATAGTCGTGGGGCGGCCCGCCGTCGAGCGGTGCCCCTCGTTCGAGCGTGTTGACCAGATCGAGCGCGGGGTGCCCGCCGACCAGGGGAAGGTGTCCCACGTCGAGTGACATGCCCTTGAGGCTACCACTCAAGGCAGGCGAGGAGGTTGCACGGTTCGGTGCGTTGAGCATGGGATCACGTGACTCGGGCGTCCTCGGGCAGGGGGTCGGCGGCCGTGGCCGGCGCGATCTTCCGCCGGCTGGACAGGACCGGCTCGGCCAGCACGATGGCGAACGCCGCCAGGCTGAGCAGCGCCCCGGCCAGTGCCGTGCTGCGCACGCCCGGACCGGGCAGGAGCACGCTGCCGAGGAACGCGCCCGCGGTGATGCCCACATTGAACGCCGTGGAGGTAGCGGCGCTCGCCATGACCGACTCGCCCGGCGCGTACACGAGCACCCGCGATCCCAGTACGGCGGTCAGGCCTGCGAGCGTGAAGCCGGACAGGGAGATCGCGATGACGGCCCCGACCGGGGAGGCGCCGAACGCGTACTGCCCGGCGAGCGCCAACGCCTGCAGGCCTATGAGCCCCGTCATGGTGATCCAGCCGTGGCGGTCGACGAGGTAGCCCACCACGAACACGCCGGTCAGGCCCGCGATCCCGCGTGCCAGCAGAAGCGGGCCGATCGATGACTCGGTGAAGCCGCTGACGTCGCTCAGGAACGGGCTGATGTAGGTGAACGCCGTGAACGCGCCGGTGACCGCGACCGCCGTGGTGGCCACGATCGACAGGTACCGGCCGCGGTCGGGCGCGCTGCCCCGGTCCGCCGCGCCCTGCCCGGCGGGCGTGTCGGGCAGGACGGCCGCGATCGTGGCGAGGACGAGCAGGGCCAGGCCGCTGAGCGCGAGGAACGCCACCCGCCAGTTGGTCTGCTGGCCGAGCCACGTGCCGGCCGGGATGCCGGTCAGCGCGGCGCTGGAGGCGCCGGCGTACAGGATGGACAGGGCCCGGCCCCGCACCTCGGCCCGGAAGAGGCCGGCGGCGGCCGGCGTCACGATGGCCCAGAACAGCGCCTGGCTCAGCGCGGTCACCATCCGGGCGCCCATGAGCAGCCAGTAGTTCCCCGCCATGGCTGACAGGCAGGTCGCCACGATGAAGACGCCTAACAGGACGCACAGCAGCCGCCGCCGGGGCAGCCGGCGAGTCAGTCGTGTGAGCGGCAGGGACACCAGCACGATGATCAGGCCGTATCCGGTGACCAGGAGCCCGACCGCTGACGGGCTGGTGCCGAGATCCTGGGCGATCAGTGGGAGGAGGCCGATGGGCAGCGACTCGGTGGTCACGTAGATGAACACGGCCAGGGTCAGGGCGGTCAGTGCGACGATGGCCGACTTGCTTCCGAAGCGTTCTTGCACGCGGTCTCCTCGGCTGGTTCACCATCGTTCTGGATGATGAAGGTAGCTTCTTCAGGTCGCTTCGCGGAAATGTCCTGTTGGATACGAATGTAGAGGTGTGCGTGCTACCGGTCAATGAAATTTAGACGGTACGCTGCAGGACTCCGGGCACGGGGGCGGGTTCCTGTGGGGCTCATCAATAGGATGCGGGGTCTGACCTGCCGGTTCTCGGGTGGTGTCAGCGGGCCGACTATCAGCTGGCGATCCGGTGCTCGTTGATGAGGCCGCCGAGGATGGCTTTGCGGTGGACACCGTGGTCGGCCCGGTCAATGGGGCTTGGCGGTCCTGTTTCGGCTTGCGATGCGGGACAGCTGTCCGATGCCGCGGTGAGGTCGGGCCGTGTCGTACGGCGCCAGGTAGCGGGTGAGGGTGCAGCGTAGATGGTGCTCGTTGCGGATGAGCGTGCTGTCCAGGAGTTCACGGCGTAGGGTGCCGATGAGCCGTTTACAGTGCGCGTTCGTCTTCGGAGCTTGCGGCGGGCTCTTGATGATGCGCAGGCCGGCGTCGGTTTCGGGCGCCTCCCAGGCCGTCAGCTGCCGCTCCGGGTCGGTTTCCTGCTGCGAGAACTGGTTGAACAGGTAGGCGCGGGCTTGCCTGCCCTGCTCGGACAGGTCCTGCAGGAGGACGACCACCGGCTCGCTCATCTGCATCGTGGCCGCGGGCGTGATGGCGGTGTCATCACTGAGGCCAAGTCCGATGACGGAAGTGTCGGTGCCGGGTGCTTGGGTGTGGGTATGCGTTACGGCATCGACGTCGCGATCCTCGGTGAGCTCGCGGAGCCGGCGCGCCTGGTCACTCTCGCCCAGGAGGCCGAGGCGGCCGGATGGGACGCCGTGCTGGTGTGGGATCATCTGGCCTTCGCCTGGGGCACACCGTCGGCGGACCCGTGGGTGGCGCTGGCCGCTGCGGCCCAGTCGACCTCGCGCATCAGGCTGGGCACGGCGGTGACGGCCGTGGCCCGGCATCGCCCGGAGATCCTGGCCCAGACCGTGGCGACGCTCGACAGGCTGAGCGGCGGCCGCGTGATCCTGGGAGCCGGACTGGGCGGCGTGAGGGAGGAGTTCACCGCCTTCGGCTCAGCGCGTCCCGGCGGGGCGGTGCTTGATGAGGCACTCGACGTGATGGCCTCGCTCTGGTCCGGTGACGAGGTCCATCACCGGGGCGCTCATTACACCGTGGACGGGGTGCGGCTCGCGCCGCTGCCGTTCCAGCGGCCCCGGGTCCCGGTGTGGGTCGGCGGCACGGCCGCAGGCGCCCTTCGGCGGGCCGCCCGGTGGGATGGCTGGATCGTCGCCGGCGACGACCAGGAGGGCCGCATGACGCTCTCGCCCGACTCCCTGGCCGCTCAGGTCAGCGAGCTGCGCCGGCACCGGGCCACCGCAGGCGACCTCGACGTGGCGGTCATCGGAGTGAGCGAGCCGGGCTCGCCGGTGCGGGCCTACGCCGAGGCGGGCGCCACGTGGTGGCTGGAGCACCTCCACGGCTACCGGGGGTCGGTGGAACGGCTGGTGCAGCGCGTGAAGGCGGGCCCGCCCGCGTGAAGCACCTGCGGTGGAGGCGCGGCACCTTGGCGTCTGCGGGAGCATTCAGCAGCTCAGGCGGGCGATGTAGCCGGGGCCTGCCGGGTCGCGTTCCAGAGCCTCCAGGGTTCACGCCGACTCGGCACCGACGGCGGCTGAGAGTTCGTCCGGCGTCGCGAGCCAGTACTCGAACCACGGCGTCGTCGTCGCGCCGTCTCATACCCAAGATACGCAACTGCCCCGCGAGCCCGCCCGCGGCGAAGGTTCCAGGTGTGGTAGTCGGCCTGCTCGGCGCCGCCGTCGCCGGGGTCCATGCCCAGCCGATCAGCTGTGGCCCGGGCGGGCCACCACAGCAAGGCGCCGCCAGGACCTCGGGCGCCTGCGCCGGGCCGCCCAGCAGGCCGAAGTAGGCACGTAAGGCATGTTGGCCGGCCTTGCAGGCATGTGCTCGGGACGCGACACCGCGCCGACGATAACGATGGACCTCGGATGGCACCCGATCCCTGCCGAGAGTGGCAACCCGTTGGACGGGCGGCCGAGAAGACGATGGATGCACCTCTCATGGCACACCCACGCCGTGCCCATCGCGGCCAGGACCTTGTCGGCGACGCCCCGTACGAGGTCCGCCTGGGGCGGCGGGCGATGGGACCACCTTTTCCGAGGCCGTTCTGGACGACGATGATCCAATGTGCGAACATACGTTCGACAACTGTCCTTCAGAATGGAGTGCATGTGCGCCTCTCAAGCTCTGGCCGTGCTCCTCTTTCCCACCGATTAGTCGCCCTGGCTGGGTCCCTGTTCCTGGCAGCGGCCCTGCTCGTCGCTCAGGCACCCGCCGCCTCGGCCGCCGACACCATCACCGACCTCGGCGTCGCCGCCGACAGGGGCGGCGACGTGGTGGGGCAGAGCGGCAAAATCTTCGTCGCCGCCGACGATCGGATCGTGGTCACCAAGAGCGACGGCGCGCTCATCGACACGATCAGCGGCCTGTCCGGTGCCGTGGCCCTGTCCGTGGCGGACAACGGCAGGCATGTGTACGCGGCGCTGCGCGACTCACATGAAGTGATCGAGATCGACATCGCGACGCTAGCCATCACCAGGCGGGTCGACCTCAGCGCCTACCCGTGCCCGTCCACGCTGGCGCAGGCGTACGAGCGGGTGTGGGTCGGGTACGGGTGCGGCCAGGCGGGGGAAGGAGGCGTCGTCGCCCTCGAGACGTGGAGGCCCACACCCGCTCTCGTGCCGGTCGAGTCGGGCACGACGCAGCCTCCGCTGGTCGCCGTCGCCGGGCGCACTCTGGCGGTGGGAGAGCCGGGAGCCGACCCCGCCTCGATCAGGGTGTACGACGTCGACACCACCCCGGCCACCCCGCTCGGCGAGATCCGCGCTGACACGTCCCTGCGGGACCTCGCCCTCGCCGACTACGGGTCAGCGGCGCTGTCGGCGCTGGCCGACACCCACCGGTTCGACGCCTGGGACACGACGACCAACGCCAGGACACGCGCTTACGACAGCGGCGAGCTGAGCGAGCACGGCCTCCCCACCGCCGTCGCGGCCAGCCCGAACGGCGCCTACGTCGTGGGCGGCTGGAACTCTCCCGCGGGCGACGCGGCGGAGCTCGTGGTGTACGACCCGGCCACGGCGGAGGTGATCTACTCGGCCGCCCACCAGGGGAAGGCGCTGGTGGCGGGCAGCATCGCCTTCTACGGCGTACTCACCTATGCGGTGCTGAAGGAGCCTGGCACCGGGCGGATGCACCTCTGGCGGCTGCCGCATTCGCCCTACCACGCCTCCACCCTGACCATGACGGCTCCCTCCGAGGCGACCGCGCTCAAGCAGCTGACCTTCAGCGGGCGGCTCACGCTGAGCACCGGCGCGCTGCCCGGCGTGCAGACGCTCGAGCTGTACAGCTGGCTCCCCGACGGCACCTCGCGACCCTTCCGGGAAGTCACCACGGAGGCGGACGGCACGTACCAGTTCACCGACACCGCACCGACAAGTGGGTCGTACGAATACAGGTTGTCCTGGCCGGGCAACTCATGGTTCAAGAGCAGCTGGGACACGGCTGTCGTCGCGGTGGGCCGGTACCAGCCGGTGCTCACGGTGACCGGCCCGGCCACCGGCGTCGTCGGCGAGCCACTCGAATTCAACGGAACGTTCGCCGCCGACGGCATCACCTTCCCGCTCACCATCATCACCGTCGTACGCAACGTCTCCAACCCCGATGGCACTACCTCGAAAGCCCTGGCCAAGATGACTGCAGCTGCCGACGGGTCATTCAGCTTCACTGACACGCCGACGACGGCCGGCAAGCACACGTACGTCATCCAGCTGGTGGGGAACTCGACAATCGAGCCGGCGAAGACCACCCACGTGGTCGTCGTCTCCCAGCCCCCCGCGTAACCTCCCGACGGGGTGACGGCGATCCGAATCGCCGTCACCCATGTCGTTGGCCACGCCGAACCACGGAACTCAGCCCATACCGACCTGGAATTTCTCGGTTTCCGCCGGCCTCCGATCTCGTCTTTGATCATGGTGGATTGCTCGGTGGTTGCTCTTGTGCACGGCCGTGTACGACGGTTGATCGTTTAGACCGCCATCGTCGGTTCAGACCCCGGTGACGACCACCAGAAGACCAAGCCAGAACCGCCGGCCCGTGCCCCAGGAGATCATCCCCGGCGGCAGTTCGACGAGGCCGTTCCAGATAGGGTTCGAGATGGGGACGGGGGTGCGGACGTTCACGACGACGGCGCTGCCGCACGCGCCCGTCCTGGCCGTCGTGCCGACCGGCGGCATCCTTCCCGGGTGCTGCCCGGGGCCGGGTTCGGCCTCGGGCGCGTGCTGATGCCGCTGACGCGCACGCTCAGCGGCGAGCCCCAGCGCTGGGACCGGGTGTTGTCGCGGCGGCCGGCCTGGATCGGGCGGGTGTGCGCCGCGGGCTTCGTCCTTGCGCCGGTGGTCGGGGCTTTGGCGGAGGGCTGTTTCTGGCTCCGGGGACGTTGGACGTACCGGCCGTAGCGGGTATGCCGCCCGATGGGAGGAGGAGTGGATGATGCGCCTGTCACAGCTCGTCATGCTGCTGGTCGCTCTTGGAGGCTGCGCCGCGGCGCCGGCGGGCGTCCCTTCCCCCTCCGCCCCGGACGTGCTGCTGGAGGCGGGGCAACTGGCCGGGTCGTGGACCGAGGTGCGGACGGCGGACGTCACCTGGGCCGACCTGGAGGAGGGCCTCGTGCCGTGCTCCCGCCGGGCGATCGTGCCCGGCGGGTCGCCGGTGCGGTTCCGGGAGTTCCGGTCGGCCGACGGGGCGTCGGTGGTGCAGCTGGTGGTGTCCCGGGTGGACGGGACGCAGTCGTTCAAGCGGTTCTACGCCGAGTGCCTGGCGGTGGGCGGTGTGGAGAGCGAGCCGGGGCCCCGATACGTGGCCTCGCACCGGAACGAGACGGAGATCGCCGGGTTCGCCGGGGACCGCCTGGTCATCGTCAGCGGACCAGCCGGCCGGGACGACCTGCGGGCGATCGCGGACGCGGCTCGCCGCAACCTCGGCGAAGGCTGATGCCGGGTCGTGTCGTATGCGCGCGGCGGCCTTCCACCGCGGATCGGACCGCAGCGCCGCGACCGCTCCCCATCCGACAGGCCGTGCAGCGCCTGCGACTCCACGGCCGTGGCCGGCAGGCCCGGCGGCACCGGCGGGCGTCCGTTGACCGGCGTGCATGCCGACGCCCCATCATGACCCGAGCCTGGATCCCGGGATTCCACCTGGCCACCCACCACATCTTCAAAACACCCCTAGTGCATGCTCGATCCATGGGCGTTGAGGAAGTCGCGGGTGGCCTCCAGCGCGGACTCGTGGCTGGCCGACAGCCGCAGTACGTGCCAGCCTCCAGGGACGATGTGCAGGACGGCGCCCGAGATGGTCGCGGCCGCGTGATGGGCGTGGGCCGCGTCGACGTCACCGTCGTGCGAGCCGTGGAGGACGAGTGCCGGGCAACCGACGTCGGCGGTGAGCGAGTCGTCGAGCACGGCGAACCGCGCGAGATCGTTTCGCAGGCCGGGCGCCCGATCCTCGTGGGGCGTGAGGCTGAGGATGAGGCGTTGCGTGATCTCTCGCCTCTCGCGCTCCGCCATGATCCAGTCGACGGCCTGCCCGCGAGCCCGGCCGTCGAGGGTCGACTCCTGTCGCACGAAATCGCCGAGGACGGCCCGTAGCCGGAGCCGGGAAAGGGTGGCGGCGGCCCAGGTTCCGTACCTGCTCAGGAACACGGTCCGGGCGAGGACGGGGATCTTGGGATCGTATCTGCGGGTGATGGCGGATTCGAGGATGAGCGCGGCGGTCCTGGCCGGGTGGCGCCGGGCGAACTCCAGAGCGGAGGGCCCGCCCCCGCTGATCCCGTAGGCGATGACCTTGGACACTCCGAGGTGGTCGAGCAGCGCAGCCGCGGCGTCGGCCTGCGCGGGGAAGCCCGCACCGGTCGTCAGCGGCGTTCGCAGGTAGCCTGGGCGGGACCACGCGATGGCCCGGCAGCCGAGATCGAGGAGCGGGTCGAGTAACCACCTCTGGTCGTATCCGCCGGGGCTGCCGTGGAACAGCAGCACGGCTACAGCGGCTTGCGGGCCGTCTTGGACGTACTCGACCGGTCCTGCCCTTGTGCCGGTCACCGTACTGCCGGATCGCAGGGCAGCCCGCCGGTGGCTCGCGAAGCGGTTGTACGCCCAGGTCATCTGGTGGCCTGCTTTCCGATGCCGGATGACCTCATCTTACGAGGGCGCCGGGCGCTCTGAGCGGCGTGCCGCCGTCACCGCCTGGTCCTGCATGGCGTGCTGTCGGGGTGCGATAGACCGGGGGAAACGAACTCGAGGTGGCCATCACTCGGCGGCCAGACGCTCGCGGACGAGCCGGTTGTGCCCGACCTGATCGGCGCGACGACGAAATGCGCCGACTCGCCGACTCGCTGGGCGGGCGCCACGCCGGGACGGCCGTCGTCTGTGTCATCTCCGGCATGCCTGGTGTGGAAAAGACAGCGCTGGCCGTACGAGCCGCGCACGACCGGCGATCCGACCTCCCCGACGGCCAGCTCTACGTGAACCTGCGGGGCGCCGGACCCGGGCCGGTCGATCCGCGCTATGCCTGGCGAAACTCCTGGATTCGCTCGGCGTGAGCGGTGAGGCGATGCCCGAAACGCTGGACGAGCGAGCCGAGGTCTACCGATCCAGGATGGCCGGGCGGCGCGTCCTCGTGGTGCTGGACGACGCCGCCGGTGAAAGTCAGGTCGAGCCGCTCATCCCGGCCGGAGCCGGGATCCGGCGGCCCGCGACATCGCCGCGCTCTGCGGGCCATCTGCCGCCGGCCCTGCGTATCGCCGGCGCCCGGCTCGTCGCCCACCCGCACTCGCAGGCCGGCTGGCTCGTGGAGCGACTCGCCGACACGCACCGCCGACTGGAACGCGCGGGCCCGGATGTGAACGCGTGGGTGACCGGCGCGACTCGCCACCCGTCCACACCTCTCGGTCATTTCGGCGGACAGGGCTTAACCTGCAGAAACAGGATCAAGCGCAGATCGATTCCGACGCCATTCCACGGGACGCGACCGCGCCGCACCCGGCGTTCGATGGAACGTTCCAAAAGGCATCTGGTGAGCGAGCAATGAAAGGGCCTGACATGTCCAACCACTTCACCGGCCTCAGCCTCGGGCCACCCCTCGGAGACCAGCGCCTCGATCTGTGCGACCTGTACGCCTTCACAGCGCCCGCCGATCCGGGCAGGACCGTCATCATCCTCAACGCCAATCCCAACGCGGACGCCCTGCATCCCGACGCCGTGTACCGCCTGAACATCGACAACGACGGCGACTACCTGACCGACATCGCCTTCAGCTGGGTCTTCAGCCCGCCGGCCGCCGACGGCTCCCAGACCTACAGCGTCTACATGGCCACGGGTGCGCAGGCCCGCAGCCCCGAGGCGGCCGGCACCGAGATCGTGTCGGACGCGGCCGTCTCCTTCGGCCCCCAGGCCAACGTGGTCAGCAGCGGCGAGTACAAGGTGGCCGCCGGCAGCCGCAGCGACGCCTTCTTCTTCGACTTCGACGGGATCAAGAACCTGTTCGACACCAGCGGCAAGCGGAACTTCACCGCACCGCATCTGAGCGGGCAGTCCCCGTGGACCGGCGTCGACTCCAACACTACGGCCAACGTCTTCTCCATGGCCATCGAGCTGCCGACCGCGGAGCTGGCGCCCCAGCCCGAGCTGCACATCTGGGGCCGGTGCAGCGTCCTGCGGGACGGCGAGCTCGTCCACGCCGACCGGGCCGGGCACCCGTCCATGAGCAGCTTCTTCAACACC
Organism: Nonomuraea sp. KM90; assembly: GCF_052246675.1. Classification (NCBI taxonomy): domain Bacteria; kingdom Bacillati; phylum Actinomycetota; class Actinomycetes; order Streptosporangiales; family Streptosporangiaceae; genus Nonomuraea; species Nonomuraea sp. KM90. The sequence continues at coordinate 49,423 of NZ_JBQQCB010000073.1, forward strand.
GACGACACCAAAGAGGACTACAACGCCAGTGAGCCGGTCGACGACCGGGACAACTGGACGGACCAGTTCGTCCACCTTTTGGGGCACACCGGCGGCTACTCGCGCGAGGAGGCGATCGCCGCGATCGAGGAGCACGGCCTGCTGCCGGACGTGCTGCGCTTCGACCCGTCCAAGCCGGCCGCGTATCCCAATGGCCGGACCTTCACCGAAGACGTCATCGACATCCGCGTCGCGTTCCTCACCAAGAACGAGGCCCCGCCCACCGGCCTGCAGCCGCACACCGACACCCTGGACCGGTTCCCGTACCTCGGCGACCCGCACCCGGCAGCCGCCTCCTGACCGTCCCCGCAGGGACGCGCCCCGGCGGCTCCGAGCACCCGCACGTCAAGACCCCGCCGGCACACGCCGGCGGGGTCTCTTCATCTATGGACGGGAGCGGTCAGTCGCCGCTTCCCCCACCACACCCATATCCGTCACCGTCAAAGCCGTCGTCCTTGCCGAAGTCGCCGCCCGCTCCCCCAGCGCCGGAAGAGCCCCCGCTGTCGCCGCCGCCCAGGATGTTCTCGCAGAACCAGATGATCCCGAGCCAGAGTCCTGAGCCGAGGACGATCACCAGCAGAGTGTCGAGCGTTTCAAGCAGATCGTCCACAACAGTGCCCCTACCGTCCTGTTCGTACCTGGCCTGATCACGCCGGCTGCGGCAAGATCCCTGGAGTCCGGCAGCTGTCCACACTAAGCGATCTTTGTTGGCGGACAACGGGGGCGGACGATCTTCCCCCGACGAAAAGGAGAGGCGCGTGATCGACTCCGACGACCATCCCTCGTGGTGCGACCGCGACCGGTGCACGGCCGCCCTCAGCTTCGGCCGCCACCTCACCACCAAGCGGGTGGGTGAGCACCGCTCCGCGCCGAAGCTGCTGACGGGAGCGCTCTGGCGGAGCGAGGAGCGGCCGCTGCGCCTGCCGGTGCTGTGGATCACCGAGTCCTACGACACCGGCGACGGCGTCATCGTGCATCTCGGTCCGGCGATGGGCGGAGGTGAGGCGACGCTGTCGGTGCCGGTGCACGCCGAGCGCGTCAACCAGGTGCTGGCCGCGGTGTTCGCCGGCGACTACTCCGCCTTGCGCGCCCCCGAGCCGGATATCGACCCTGGAGACGCGTGACCGCCGCCAGGCCCGCGTAACCCGTCCCCATCGGGTTCGCCGGGCGGGCCGATCCCTGACGCGGGCCTGGGCGCTGAAAGTTTCTCCGGTCACAGCCGCTCTACCAGCACCGTTGTCGGTGGCTGCCGCCGCGGGCCCTCCCCCGGGCGCCGGATGGCGTAGCTTACTCCCGCTCGTCCGCATCCGCGTCAGAGGGAGTCGTCGTGCGTACATGGTCAGTTCGCGCCGTTGTGTCGTTCCTGATGCTGCCGCTGACGGCCGCCGCGGCGGCCCCCGCCGCCTCGGCCCGGACGGACGTGCGCACGTGCGCGAAGGCGAGCCTGCTGTTCTGCGAGGACTTCCAGGCCATGCCGGTCGGCGGCGCGAGCAGCCTGCGCTGGGGGATCGACACCGAGCACGGCACGCTCACCGTCGAGCGCGGCGGGCCGCGGGGGCAGAAGGTGCTGCGCGTGCACACCGAGGGCAACGGCCGCGCGTTCCTGAAGGTGGACGACTTCGCCGCGCCGGGCAACAGCTTCTACGGACGCGTCCGGCTGCGGGTCGCCGCGTTCCCGACGGCACCGGACTGGGCGCATTACACGCTGGTCGAGGCGACCGGCGACGGGCCCGAGATCGTCCGCCCGCTCGGCGGCCAGTACGCCCCGCCACCCCACGGCGGAGCCGCGTACTGGGGCGTCGGCGCGGACGGCGGCCCCACCGGGGACTGGACGAACTGGCGAACCACCGCGCCCTCCGTCGCCGGCGCCTGGACCTGCGTGGAGTGGCGCATGGACGCCGCCGACAACCGGATCTCGCTGTGGTTCGACGGGGTGGCCAAGCCGGAGCTCACCGTGTCCACCCGCGAGCACGGCGGCAACCCGGTGGACTTCGTCTTCCCGCGCTTCGACACGGTCAAGCTGGGCTGGCAGCTCTACCAGGCGAACCCCACGCCCGCCGGCTTCGACGTGTGGATGGACGACATCGCGCTGAGCAGCCGGAGAGTGGGCTGCTGACCGTGGGCGGATCAGGCGGCGGGATCAGCGCGCAAACGCTGGTGGGGGGACTTGGCATGCGGCCGCCACCATGAGGGTGGCGGTCGCTCGGAAAGGCCACGCGATCGGGTCAGAGGTCGCTGAAGTCGTCCGCGAAACGTTCGGCCGAAGAGCGGCCGCGCCGGCCGTCGTGGCCCATGTACCAGCCCGTGAGCTCGCCCCGCCCCGACTCGGGCAGGTCGACCCGGCGTCCGCTCGAGCCGGTGCAGGACAGGCGGAGCAGACCCTGGTCGATGGCCGGCGGCAACTTGGTGACCGCCGTGTCCACGCGGTCGGGGGTGACCGCGCGGACGAGAGTGAGGTCCTCCTCGGTGCGGGCCTGGGGCCGACGCGGGGCGGTGACCGGCTCCTCGACGGCGCTGTCGGGCATGTCATCGGCTCCACCATGAGTTCGGGGTAGGTCTTCGCGCCTGGGGTGAGAGCCGTCTTGATGTGGTCGTAGAAGGCGGTGCCCCGGGCGTTGGCGTCGTTCCTGGTCATCGCGAACGCCGGGACCGCCGCCGTGTGAACGCAACCGCCTCCCGCTTATTGTGGTACTTGACCTGCGGCGACTTGTCGCAGCGGAACGTGCCCTGGGCATGGACCGGGGTGCTGCTCTCCGTACCGTCCTGCGGATGTTTCGGGAGCCGCTGCCTGCGGCGATCATGGGATCGTCACGAACTTGATCATCCGGCTTCAGCGGTCTCGTTCCGGCAGCCGCAACCACAGATCCGGCGGGCCGACGACGGCTCGAGCGTCAGGCAGGCGCAGTCCCGCCATGGCGCACGAATATGCCACGGCCTCGCCGTGGAAGAGGTATTCGGCGAGAATCTCGTCGGCCGTCAAGTGTCCACCGGCGTCGCCGCCGCCGGGATGTGTGTGTCGGAGTCCTCGATCGCTCCATCGCGGCTCACAAGCCCTTGGTCGCCGCTCTTGGGGTTGGCGAACAGGCTGTAGCAGACGGTTCCCTCGGACAGTGGCACGGTCACTTCGGGGGTGGAGGGGACGTATCCCCAGGGTTGGGTGACGACGCATCCGCCGGGGACGTCGGTGATTCCGACGATTCCCAGATGGGCATCGGGATCGGCCCACGGATCAGCCAGGAGCGCCTCGATGGCGGTGTCGTCGGCCGGCCGGGCTTCCAGCCGCCGCGCAGCCTCAGCCGCGGTGAGATCCGCCACGCACGCCACACCCATGTAGTCGTCGACGTTCTCCAGTGCGGTGATCAGCCGCCGCGCCTCCGCGACCGTCGCGGCCTCGTCGGGGGTCAGGCCGGGGTGCCCGGCGGGGATCGGGAACAGGCCGGGCGTCGGACCGGCGAGGGCGAGCCGCCCGGGAGACCATCCGGCCATCATGGGCCGCCATGGGTCCGCTCCGGCGGCGACCAGGGCACGGGCGTTGTCCAGACGGCGGGCGAACACAGCCGTCCACAGGGCGGTCCGGTCGTCGAACTCGGCATCGACGTCGTCGACGTGACGGGCCAACTCGGCCACCGTCTCAGGAGTCCCCCATTCGGCCGCGAAGTGCAGCGGCTTCCCCTCGTAACCACCGAAGGCGTAGACGCCCGAGTTGGGGTCGGCACCCGCTTCCAACCTGATGCGGATCGTCTCGAGATCAGCCCATCCACGCCCATTGATACCAGACCATCCTGCCAACTGAGGCTCGGTCATAACGCTCCCTCGGATCGGCATTTCACGGACGGGACGATCTTCCCGTATCAGAACTGGCCGCTGATCCTTTGGGTGCCGAATGTCGTGTCCCCTCATGCAGCCTGGGTGTATTCGCAGCGGGCTGGCCTGCTGCAGAGCTTGATGCGCGCGATGCCTTTTGAAGTGGGTCTCGTACCACGTGGATGCCCGCGGTCGGGTTCGCCGTCACCCCCAGCACGTGGACCCGCCGGGTGGCGTGCTCGACGACGGCGAAGCAGTACAGCCGCGCGAGCATCACCGTCTCCACGCTGGAGGAGTCGCAGGCCAAGACCCCGGACGCCCGAGCCTTCAGAAACTGAGACCACGTCGGACCGCCGCGGCGCGGCGCCGGATCGAAGCCGGCCCTGTTCAAGATCGCCCACACGGTGGCCGGGGCGACCTTCCGACCCAGACCGGCGATCTGTCCAGCGATGCACCGGTATCCCCAGTCCGGATGGCGCAGCACCAGGGCGCGAATGGTGGGTCGGATCGGTGGGCGTCCCGGCCCATGCTCGGGGTAAGTCCAGCGTCGCCGCACCAGGTCGGCGTGCCAACGCAGGAGCGTCCGCAATGTGACGAACAACTGACATCGGCGACGTCGGGGCAGGGCGGTGAGGATCGCCCGATCCGTCCACAACGGCCGGGGAGCAGCGACCCGGCGGCGGAGCACAGCCGAGCCGGCTGATGCCGCAGTACCAGAATCTCTACGTCCCCGGACGCCCGCGCTCGCGGCAGCTCCCAGGAGCAATGCCCTGATCACCTCGGCCCTGACGGTCCTAGCCGGGTCGCCCTCCTTGGCCTCTCCGGTACGGAGATCCAGCCCACGTACCGCGCACGAATGCCGCCGGCAGAGCGCGTTCCGCGCCGAGCAGCTCCCCCAGATTCGCCTCCATGGCCACCGCCCACCGAAGACCGGCCGACCCCGCCCGGCGATCCCCGCGCGACGTCGATTGTCAGAGGGCGATCTCGGATGGAGACGTCCGGCGTCTCACCGACCCAACGGCGTCGTCGTCGGTGTCAGCGGTCGCGTCAGCACGGCGACGGCCCCGTATCAGAGCGGTCGGCGATCGTAAACGCCATGAACGGTGCAGCGCCTGCCCGTTCCACCGAAACGCTAAGGAGCACCCCCATCATGTCGATCATCCTCTCCGACCAGGACCAGCTCACCCTCCGCATCGCCGGTTGGGGCGCCGTCTCGCTCATGTCGGCCGCCGGTGCCGCCGGCTCGGCCCACAAGGCGGCCACCAACGGTTCCATCGCCCTGACCTCCGCCACCGGCCTGGTCGGGCACGTCCTCGCCAAGGCCCCCAAGGGCCTGACCGGCAAGACCGTCGCCGCGCTCGCCGACCAGGTGCTGCCCGCCCTGACCGCCTCCATCACCCTGCTCCAGCAGCAGGCTCCGGAGGAGGTCGACAACTTCCGCCGCACCGTCACCGTCGCCGTCGACGCCGCCGTCCAGTCCCAGAAGGGCGCGCCCAGCCCCACCATGACCGAGATGGCCCGCAAGATCACCGAGGCCCTCGACGCCGCCTGATGGCCACGCCGGCCCTACGCAACTCCAGCACGTCACGGGGTCCCTTCCGGGCCCCGTGACACTCCAACCGCCCGATCAATAGCTTCTGAAGGAGCAGCCCATCATGTCCACCATCCGTACCGGCCAGGACGAGTTCACCCCGCAGACCGGGCAGCATCGCCCCGAGCTGCAGCGGGTCATCCAGGAGATGGTCGATTCCGGCTTCGTCGGGGTGACGCTCCGCGTGAACGACGAGCGGGGCGAGTGGACCGGCAGCGCGGGCGTGGCCGAGCTCGGCGGGACCGAAGCGCCGCCGGTCGAC